>JBDTHH010000758.1:0-9827 GCA_039937055.1 Ktedonobacteraceae bacterium
CGCGATACATCGGGTCCCTACGTAAGAAATGGATTTGCTTATCAGCTTTGTTGTATAGATGCGATCAGGCGTGTTCCGGCATGGCTGTGTGTATCGTCGGGTCCGGCGAGCGAGTGGATGGCCCCGATGGTTTCCTGGGCGTTGCGCACGAACTCACAGGGTATGGGCAGGCGGGCTTTGAATTCTTCCACGGTGATGTCATCCAGGAAGCGCGCGCCCTCGTTATTGAGCATGATACGCGGCAGCAGCAGCAGGTCGCCAAGGTTGCGCTGCTCCTCCAGGGCCGCGAGCACGTCCTGGCCGCAGAGCAGGCCGGCGACGGTGACCTCCGCGCCGAAGAAGCGATTGACGATGGGTAGGACCTGTACCTCAAGCTGCGCGGTCTGGCGGATATCGGCGGCCAGTTGTTCGATCACGGGTCGCGCCATCATGCTGGTGACCAGCGTGACCTTGCGCGGTCGTGGCAGGCTTGCTGGCAGGCGCAGTTTGGCGCGTGCCCACTGCTCGATCAGGTAGCGCGTCATGCCGACGCCGTTCTCGATCTGCGCGTAGCTGCCGTAGTGTTTCGCCGGGGGGAACTCGCGCCCCGTCAGGTAGTACCACTCGTCCGAGAGATACACGAAGGGGTAGCCGTCGGGATCGCTGGCCTCGAACTGGCGCTGGTAGACCTCGACCTGTGCAATAATCGCCTCGGCCTCTGCACATGTATAGTGGCGCAGGGGAGGCAGGTCGCCGGTCTTAATCATATTGTTGTACTTCGTCAGGCCTATAGGCACCACCGAGATTGACTCGACGACCGGGCGCAACTCAGCCAGTTCGCGAATGCTGCGGTCGAGGTGCGGGCCATCGTTGATGGTTGGGCAGAGCACAAGCTGCGTGTGGCAGGTGATATGCATACCGGCCAGGCGGCGAATATGGTTCATGATGTCGCCGGCGCGAGGTCCATCGACCATCTTGCGACGCAGATCGGGATCGGTGGTATGCACTGAGACGTAGAGTGGCGTCAGGCGCTGCTCTTCGAGGCGCTGCCAGTCGTGGTCTTTCAGGTTCGTCAGCGTGACAAAGTTCCCGAACAGGAACGAGTAGCGGTAGTCGTCGTCTTTGATATACAGCGAGGCGCGCATGCCGTGCGCCAGGCCAGGCTGAGGCGCGAAGCGCTCTGGCAGCCCCTTGATGAAACAAAAGACGCATTTATTCGCGCACTGGCGTATGAAGGGAGCAGGCTCTTCACCGAACAGGATGCCCAGGCTCTCATCGATGCCTTTCGTGATAGTTACTTCGTGCTGGGTCTGCTGCCGCTCGAAACCAATCGCCAGTTCTTCATCGGCGACGTAATATTGATAATCTATGAGGTCGCGCACCAGGTGGCCATTAATCGTGCGTAGCAGGTCGCCCGGCTGGATGCCCGCGCGGTCAGCCGGGCTTTCATCAACTACCTCACGCACCCAGCCATACATTTTTGGCATTGTTGTGTGTTCCTTAGAAAAAGACGCATCGAACTTACTGATAAGCTGTATCCAGATGATTATAACCGCGATTGAAGCATCCGTCAAACCAGGTACAGCCATTCTGGCCAATGTAAACGGCATCAAATATTTGCCAGAGAGGTAGGGGCGTCCTTACCTCTTGTCATGCGTTGATACTAAGATAGGGGAGATCCGACAGAGGGGACGAGATGGCGGCCTGCGCCCTGGGGAGCCATCGTGCCGTGTAGGGCGCTGGCGTTTCTATGCGGCCGACGACTGGCGCATAATCTCGTGTAGCTGAGGGAGGTGCGACTGGCCATGGCCGATGCCCAGCATATAGACACCAATAGCATTCATGGGGCCGAGAGGCGGGATGGGTGTCGCCATCACATCGAGGTGGGGCTGATCGGGCCAGGCATTCAGGAAAGCCTCGCACATCCGGCGACTCTCTTTGAGGCGCGCCCGCACCTGGTCTGCTTGCTGGAGCGTTTCCCAGGGGGTCTCATAGGACAGGCGCTCCTTTGGCGACACACCCCGTGCCATCATGGCCGCACCGACCGCCGCGCTCTCCATACTCGCCGTCAGGTGAGCAATAGCGTGGCTGATTGGCCAGCCCTGTTCTCCTGGCTCACGCGCCGCAGGATCATGCGGGACAAACGTCACCTGGACATCTGTGGCTTCAGCGATGATCGACTCAATCTCGTCAAAAAGCTCGCCGGTGACGGCATGCAGGTCGGACGGCTTCACGTCGCGAATTATATCGGCATAGCTGGCCTTGCCTGTAAAAACTGCTTCCATGTCTAACTTCATATCGAAACTCCTTCAAAATAAATGGACAGGTATCCAATTTGCATTCTGATTATAGCAGATTGGCGCCAATCGGACCCTGAAGCCTTTTGGCACCGCATCTAAAGATTACATATCGGCCTTTGCTTGCCAGAGCCGCAGCCATTCCTCGATGCTCAGCGTTTCGGCGCGGCGGCTGGGATCAATGCCGGCACGGTCGAGCCAGGCGCGCACCTCCTCATTTTTGATGTGCAGATCGTGAGTCAGGGAGTTGTGGAGTTGCTTGCGCCGGGCCGAGAAACCGGCCTGCACGAGGCGGAAGAATCCCTCCCGTTCCTGGGGTGTGAGCGGGGCACGGGGCAACACGTCGACGCGGATGATGGCCGAATCGACCTTGGGGGCGGGATAAAAGGCGCGTGCCGGCACACGGTCTACGATACAGGGTCGCCCATAAAACTGTACACTGATCCCCAGCACGCTGAGATCGCCGGGAGCGGCCACGATGCGCTGCGCGACCTCGTACTGCACCATCACTACCAGCAGGCGCGGCGGGTTGGCGCTCTCCAGAAAATGGCGGAACGTGGGGGCCGTGATGTAGTACGGCAGATTGGCTACCAGCTTGTATGGCTCCTGGCCGAAGACCTCAGTGGGGTCAAGATAGAGCAGGTTACGCGCGATCAGTTCAACGTTGTGGTGCTCGCGCGTCATCTCCGCCAGCAAGGTGAGCATATCGCGTTCCAACTCGACGGCCACCACACGCCGCGCGCGCTTTGCCAGTTCGCGCGTCAAGGTGCCCGTGCCCGCGCCCACCTCCAGCACCTGGTCAGCCGGCGCGATCTCCGCCGCCTCGACAATGCGCTGCAAGACCGCGCGATCCACCAGGAAATTCTGCCCAAACGCCTTGTTGGGGTGCATTTTATGTGCGTAGAGCAAATTGCGTAGCTCCTGCACACTCGTCAGATCTAACGCGGCCGCCCCGCCAGGGACGCTCTGTTCGCTCTCCATTAACCGGTCTCCCCCTTGCCGTTCTAAAAATACCTTCGCCCCGTCCCTACGCAATAGAGGCGGCGGCCGGTGAAATTGTGTTAGCGGCCTCGACGATTGAATCTGCGCCTGCGACCTCTCCCGATGGGTACACCAGCCGCGCGCATGAGCAGCGCCACTATCACAAAGATGATGCTCATACCTATAAACACGAAAGGCGCGATCACGAGGATTAAAACGAAGGCGCCGAGCAACAATCCGATAATGGTCAGGATGATGCCCAGGATTGGCAGGCCAACCAGTAGACCCAGCACTATGAACATGATGACCTTCCCCATGGGGGACATGCTGTTATGCTGGGGTCGCGCCCAGGGGGGAACCTGGAAACTTGTCCGGCGCGTGTTGTAGGGGCGATATCCCTGCTCGAAGGCGTCGCCGTCCGGGCTGAAGCGCTGGCGTTGCCGTGCCAGGCCCTGAATTTGCAGTTTGTCTTGAGCGCCGCCAGACACTGGCGGCTGTACCGCGGCGGCATCCTGTGCCACGTAGCCGCCCTGGTAATCGCGCTGTATCATAGGCTCGTGATAGCTTGATGGTGGCTCGTCGCGTGGCGTGCCTTTCTTGTCAGGCTTCGGCGACCAACTGTATGGATGCTGCGGCCGGTACACCTCGGCATCGGCGTGCAGTTGGTCGCCCGTAGCGGGCGACTCTGGCACCTGTTCTTGTTCTTGCTGGCTCATCATTATGATCTCCCTGGCGCACTCCGGACGCCTCTTGACCTCGCTATTACTATTACGCGCAAGCTCTGACCGGGTTGCAACACGCTGCCATATTATATATAAGGAGAGAGCCACGCCATACAGGCAAAAATACTAACGCTGAAACGTGTTAAGATAATAGTTCGTTGTAGTATCATGTTAAGATATATTGTAAAAAGGATAGCCGATCAGTCTTATAGCTCACCCCTGTAAGGAAGGATATAGGCCGCTTAATGGATAAGCGTAACGATAATCGAAACCATCAAATATCATCCCTGGCGCCCATAGCTGGATCGGCAGGCAAGGTCGCGGCCGGCGGCCAGGAAAAATCTATGAGACTTCCAAAACAACCTGACAATAAAGAGTCTGCCTCATTGTTGGCAAAACAGGAGGCACTGCGCCGCGTCAATCGTCTACTGATGCGCAAACGGCGGCACTCGCGTTTTTATCAGGATGGTACCCCGCGCCTGTTTCTGGGGCTGCTCATCGCTATTCTGGCGTTGATCTCGCTCTTTTCGGGTAGCGCGGGCGGAGCCTATGCCTATTATCAGGCACAGTTGCCTCTGTTGCGGGGCATCGCGAACCATTCGCTGTTCCAGACAACCCATATCTATGATCGGAACGGCCACCTGCTCTACGAACTCTACGATCAGCAGATCGGCAAGGGGCGGCGCACATATGTCAATTATAATGATATCTCGCCGCTCCTCGTCAATGCCACGGTAGCCGCCGAGGATCATACCTTCTGGCAGAACAGCGGCGTTGATTTTCAGGGTATCCTGCGCGCGACTTTCTCGAATATTCAGAGCCAGGCTGTGGTCGAGGGCGGCAGCACAGTCACCCAGCAGTTAATCAAGAAGCAGTTTTTTGATAACCAGCCACGCACCATCCAGATCAAGGCGGAAGAAGCCATCCTGGCCTATGGTCTGACCCAGCAATATCCCAAGTGGAAGATCATGGAGATGTACCTGAACACGGTCTACTACGGCGCGCTGAACTACGGTGTTGAGGCCGCGGCCCAGAACTACTTCAATCTCCAGCCCAAGTGTACTCAGCGCACCTGCAAGCCTGGCGTATCGCAGCTCGACCTGGCGCAGGCCTCGTTGCTCGCCGGCCTTCCCCAAAGCCCATCATACTATGATCCCACGCAAAATAAGCCGGTGGCGCTTGACCGGCAGAAGGTTGTCCTGCAATCGATGGTTGACTTGCATATGATCACCCGGCAGCAGGCGCTGGACGCGGAGGCCGAGTCGGCGAAGTTCACCTTCAAGTCCTATAGCGAGACGCATCATATCCAGGCACCCCACTTCGTGCGCTACGTCATCGACCAGGTGCTGGTGCCACTCTTTGGCGCCGACAATGTGCTGGATGGCGGCTACAATATCTATACCACGCTCGATATGGGGCTGGAGAAGAAGGTTGAGCAGATCGCCTATGATCACCTGTATAAGGCCGAATACGATCCTTACCTGAGGAGCTACGGGCCACTCTCCAAGGTGAACAACGTCAATAACGCCGCTGTGCTGGTGATGAACCCGGAGACCGGTGAGATCCTGGCTATGAACGGCAGCGTCAACTACAACAATACCAGCAGCAAAGTAAGGGGACAA
Organism: Ktedonobacteraceae bacterium; assembly: GCA_039937055.1. Lineage (GTDB taxonomy): Bacteria > Chloroflexota > Ktedonobacteria > Ktedonobacterales > Ktedonobacteraceae > JALYTT01. The sequence goes on from JBDTHH010000758.1 coordinate 5,602, forward strand.
TATAACTCCACGCTCGCGCTGCGCCAGCCCGGTTCATCGTTCAAGCCCGTGGTCTATGCTACTGCTTTTGAGATGGGTTGGTATCCCGCGATGATCGTGCCGGATCACAAAACCATCTATCCGACCAGCGATAAACAGGGCTACTACACGCCGCAGAACTACGATCTACGCTACCATACGGGCTTCCCGATGACTGTGCGCAACGCTATCGCGAACTCGTTTAACATTCCGGCCGTGACGACGATGGAATATGTCGGCGTGCCAAACGCCCTGAACATGGCGGGCCGCCTGGGCCTGACAGCGGTGGCATCCCGCAAGCCCAGCTCACTGGGTCCGTCGCTGGCACTGGGCACGGCGGAGGTCTCCCTGTTGGATCTGACGGGGGCCTATGCCACGTTCGCCAATCGCGGCGTGCGCGTGCCGCCGGTCTCCATCTTAGAGATTACCGACGGCCAGGGCTATCCCCTCTACAGATACGATCCCGCCAATCCGCACGGGACGCGGGCCATGGGCGCAGATACGGCCTTCCTCATGAGCAGCATTCTCGCCGACAAGGTCTCGCGCTACCACGAGTTCGGGCCGAACAATCCCCTTGAACTCGACCGCCCGGCGGCGGCGAAGACCGGGACGACACAGAGCTTCCGCGATAACTGGACGCTGGGCTACACGCCTTATCTCACGGTGGGGGTATGGGCCGGCAACAGCGATAATAGTATAATGAATAACGTCATTGGTATCACCGGGGCCAGTCCTATCTGGCATGATGTGATGGATTACGCCTCCACGCGCTATCACTACCCGCCCGATGATTTCGTGAAACCTGACAATGTGCATGCAGGCACGGTTTCCGCGCTGACCGGTCTTTTGCCGCATCCAGGCGAACCGACGGTCACCGACTGGTTTATCGATGGCACGATGCCAACTATGTAAAATAACGCGATCCGCCCCTACGGAACCGGGCATACATTACACATGACAACTCACGCGGAGGTTTTTTAACAGATGATTGATGAATCGGGGCACCCAACCAGGAATGGAGAGCCACACCCGCAGCCGCAGGCACCTGAAAGCGCTGCGCCGGATGCTCACACGCCTGCCGATATAGCCGAGGCGCCAGAGACGCCTTTTCGCCCGTTGACCCGTGTCGAGCGGCGCAACCTCTGGATCAAAGAGTATGGTGAGCAGGATTTCGCGCTGCAAATGTGGACCCAACTGGTGGAACAACAAGATCTAGAGATCGAAATGATGCTCCAGATGCCTGGCCTGCTGGTGTTCGGCGTGATGGTGAGCACAGCCCATTACGCGCAGTTTTACATCGATCTGAACGAAGAACTCCATCGCGAGCGCGACCCCGACACTGCCGACGCGCTGCGCAAATATTATACTGCGCTCGTGCCCACTCCCGATCAGCCAGAGTTCGGGCCGGAAGGTCTGCCCATCGTGTATCGCTACATCCACATGCGCGATGTCACGATTGTCGGCGGCGGCCACCGGTCCAAAGTGCCCTACTGGCGTGGCAAAGCCGGTGCGATTGACGCCTTCGTGGTCGGAGCCACCGCCGGGGAATAATTTGCTAGAACAGCGATAGCTGCTCAGGCGGCTCCTCGCGGGGTTTGGGGGGAACGGGGGCGCCCAACTGGCCGGTGGCGATCAGGCGCTCCGCCTCCACGACGTAGGCGGGCAGCTTCTTGAAATCCTGGCGAATGGCCTCTTTCAACTCGTCCCGGTGGAGGCCGGCGGCCGGGTGGTACATGGCGACGCAAATATAGCCGTCTTTCTTGCGGGCACGTCCGTGAACGACGCTGACCTTCTCGCTGCCAAAGAACTTTGCCAGGGAGTGCCGGCCCAGGGTCACGATCACCTGCGGCTTGATCGCCGCGATCTGGCGCTCCAGGTAGTCGTTGCAGGCGTTCATCTCCTGCGGCAGCGGATCGCGGTTCTCAGGTGGCCGGCACTTGACCATATTGGTGATAAAAACGTCTGCGCGTTTGAGGTTGATACTCCGCAAGAGTTCATCCAGGAACTGCCCGGCGGCGCCCACGAATGGCCGCCCCTGTTTGTCTTCGTTGTATCCTGGCCCCTCACCGACAAACAATATTCTGGCCTGGGGGCTGCCCTCGCCCGGCACCGCCCTGGTGCGGCCCTTACAAAGATCGCACTTTGTACAGGTAGAGGCCTCCGCCGCTACCTCCTCCAATAGCTCCTCTGCCGTCATATCTCGATATACCTCTTTTCAAACCAACATTTCCTGGCAACTGCATAAAGGACACGATGTAGGGAGTATTATCGAACATTCAATCGCTGTCCGCAAGGGGTACTGGTACATTTGTATGGTTGCAGAGAACGTAACGCAAGGCACAAAGTCGCGAATGGCTGTGCGCTATGATGGATCTTTTGCTATTTCAGGCAAGATAGACTGGCAAATAATCTATTGTTTGTTAGATAATTTGGGTCCCCGCCATCTTCTATGCAATGACATGGGTTCTGTAGGTATATTGGTTTAGGCATTCGCTATTAGCGCGAGTCATCGTGAACGCCTTTTAACCTAACCTGATAATCTGGCTCATGACTGCTTAGTATATATAGCCTAATTGATAATGTATCCTTCTCTAAGGGTGGGTGGGGAAGGTAAGAAGAAGGCCCCAAAAAGGAACTGAAGAGTTCCCAAGTGGTAAAGTAGGTTCAACAAAACCAATCTACGGAGCCACCAGGAGTCTTCAGCCACATGAGTATAGCGTTTTCGTCAGGAAAGTTACAGGGGCAGGAACGCAAGGAAATCCTGCAAGCCGTGCAAGAGCAAGCGAAAGTCGCTGCTTGTGTGGCGATCAAGCCCATTCTGGAAGCATTTTTGGAAGCCGAAGTGAGTGCCAAACTGGGACGAGAGAAAGGAGAAAGTCGCCGGATCAGTGGGCAAGAGCACCAAATTGACTGGCAGTGCGGCCACTGTGGATGCACGGATGCGAACCAGTTTACGCGCGATGGCCATTACCATCGGGGTCTTTCCACCGGTTGGGGCCATCTGAGCGATCTGCGTATGCCCATGCTGGAATGCCAGCAATGCCAGCATGATGTGGCTCACCACATCGCCATTGTCGAAAAGTATCACCGGTATTGGATGGATCTCGATCAGAATGTGCTGTTCGGGAGTGGTTTTGGGGAGAGTTTAAGACACGTACAAGAGCGTTGGAGCGCCACAGTGCAGGGAAGTGTGGGACTGCGTACGCTCAATAACCGCATCAATCAGATCGAGCCCCTGGCCAGGAGTGCCCACACAGAACGGATCACCGATGTTCCCCCAGTTCTCCAACTGGATGGCATCTGGGTGACGATCCAAAGTCAGCAAGAAACCATCAAACCGGATACACGCAAGAGACAGCGCAAGAAGCGGAGCGGCAAGAAGATGGTGATCCTGGTGGCCCTCGGTTTCTGGTCAGATGGCAGGCGAGAGGTGGTGGATTGGCAGATCGCACGCAGCGAGGAGCATCAGGAGTGGGAAGTGCTGGTGCAACGATTATGGGAGCGCGGCTGCCGCCCGGAACACGGATTGCAACTGGTTGTGCGTGATGGCAGTGGCGGATTGGGGGAAGCGCTGGCCTTGGTCTATGGCACAACCGTACCGGAACAGCGCTGCATTTTTCACAAACTGCACAATGTCGGGACCAAATGCCGCAGTGAACTCAAAGGCAAAGACAACCGTGATCTTCGCAAGCAATTGATGGAGCAAGCTGCTGCTGTGTATCATGCTGAAAACGCCAGTGAAGCCCGCAAGCGCCTGGCCCAATGGGGTGAGCAGTGGCGAGAGCAGGCTCCCCAATCGGTCGCGACTCTCGAACGCGATTTTGAGCAGACACTCGTGTTCTATGGGATTGTTGGCCTGGCTCCCGAATGGATACGCACCACGTCTTTGTTAGAGCGTACCAATCGGGAATTGCGACGCAAATTTCGTCAGGCCGTGACCTTCGGCAGTCCTACAGGGGCTGAAGTGGCTGTCTACCTGCAAATTCGGCGCTTGCATGCTCGCTGGTCTAGGGAAAGCTGGTGGGACGCCTCCCAGACGCTCTTTTTTGAACTTTGGAATCTCAACCCTTAGAGAGCGATACATTATCGCCTAATTTCTATGGTTGTAATTGAAGATGTATCTATAGTATACTTTATAATTATAAAAACACCAATTTCCTGACTTTAGCAAATGCCAATTTCCTAAAAGCACACGCCCGAAATGAAAG
>JBDTHH010000759.1:0-4904 GCA_039937055.1 Ktedonobacteraceae bacterium
TGCCATCCACAAAATCAACCGCCGCCCACAGTAACGCGGACCAGCCGGCCGGGCCACCGGGATTCTTAATGCACGCGCCATCCGTATACGCGATGATACCCGCCTGATCTAATGCTGGAAGAACAGAACGAACGCTGTCGATTTGAATGACATTGAGAACGGAACTCCATTCTAAGGATGCTGGAACTTCACTCACCACTTGCGACCTTTCAACACATATTCTATAAGAAATAGGACATTAAGAAACAAGACGTTTCCATAGCGCAGTATAGCATAGTCACGCGTCCTTCGATAGTCTTCTATGTTGTGTTGGCAACACACTCTTCCCTCCTGATTTGCTCCACAGAGCCGATAAGCAATGGTGAGATGATTCGCCAACACGCAGAGAAGGAAGACATAGAATTAATGAAGAAAAATCATACGCTTAGTCGCCTCACGTCGCTGGGATTGACCGCCATCCTGCTTGTGTTGACAGCCTTTTCGATGTGGGCAGCCCTGACCACACAACAGGCCATCAATCGCACTACTCTCTCAGAATACCTCAATGACCAGTACCAGCAAGCCCGCTTTGCCGTTGGCGCTGAGGAGTCATTAGAGCGTAAGTACCGCCTTGAGCCAGGGCCTGAACCTCTCGCGGCGCATAAGGCGGCAGCAAACAACCTTATCAATGCTCTGCACAACATCTATAATCAAGGTGATGCTCATGACCGTATCGTAGTAGAGAAGGTGCTGACGACACACCAACTTTATTTGATAGCCACACACCTGATGTTTGCGGCCGTTGATAGAGGCAACACTACCCTGACGATGGATCTTGATCACAATAAAATTGATCCTGTCTTTACCGTTATGCAGCAAACTGTCAATACCCAGGCGATCAGCTACCGCGCCGAGGCGCTTCAACGCCTGGCGGCATTAAGCACAACGGAACACCTGGTGTTTGTCTCCACTCTCATCGTGTTTCCTGTTGGTCTGTTCCTCCTGGGGGGCCTGCTGCTCGTGGTACGCACCTATCAACGCAGGATTGACGAGGGAACCAGCACTGAGATGGCCCGGCTTGCACGAACCGCCCTGACTGACAACCTGACTGCTCTGGGTAACCACCGCGCCTTCCATGACGACCTGCAGCGCGAGATGGTCTCCGCCTGCGAGCAGGGAGAGACTATGGCGCTGGCCATCATTGATATTGACGAGCTAAAGTTGATCAACGATACATCTGGGCACCTGCAAGGGGACCTCGTTCTGACAACCTTCGCGACTATTCTGCAACAGGCACACTACTCCGAATATATCTATCGACTGGGCGGCGATGAGTTCGCTATGATTCTGCCCCATATAGCCCTGCCGGATGCAGTGAACGTCCTGGAACAGCTCCGTCACACTGCCGAGCAGGGTTTGTTTGGCGCGACCATCAGCATCGGCGTCGCCGTCAATATCGCAGAAACCAGCGATATCGAGGTCCTGCAAGAACAGGCCCACCTGGCCGCGGCTGAAGCCAAACGGCGCAGCCACAACACCATTGTCACCTTTGAAGATATGCGTGAGAGTGTCTCTCTCATTGCTCCGGCCAAAGTACACGCGCTGCATCGCTTGCTCAGCGAGGGACATGTCAATGTGGCCTTCCAACCTATCTGGGACATTGAGCAGAATCGCGTTCTGTCCTTTGAGGCGCTCACACGACCACCGGCGGACTATGGCTTTAATGGCCCACAGGAGGCCTTCGATATCGCGGAGAAGATTGGACGAGCGCACGAACTGGACTACCTGTGCGTCCACGCCATTCTGGAGCGAGCCGGTGAATTGCCGCCCGATACCCTACTTTTCCTCAATCTGACGCCCCAGACGTTGGACCATAATGTACTCACCGGCGCCATTCTCCTGGAGGCCGTGCTCTCTGCCGGCTTGACTCCTGATCGCGTCGTCATCGAGATTACGGAGCGCTCGGTAGTCCGCCTTGAGGTGGTCATCCGTGAGGCGCGCAGCTTGCGCGCCCTGGGTTTCCGCCTGGCCCTGGATGACACGGGAGCAGGCAATGCCGGTCTGGAGATGCTGAGCCAATTAGCCGTTGATTTCGTCAAAATTGATCGCGCCATCGTCGTCAAAGCGCTCACCGATGCCACCGCCCGCACCATCTTTACCAGTATCACAGATATAGCGCGGCAAATGAACAGCTACGTGATCGCGGAAGGCATCGAGGATGTCGAGATGCTCGATCTCGTGGAGCAGGTGGGGGCCCATGCCGTACAGGGTTACCTGCTAGGGCGGCCCAATCAAGTCCTGCCGAGTACACAAGCGTTGCAAGCGCTTAGCCCGGCCGCGCACAGGACTTCCCTTGAACCTCTAGCCACTGCGCGCTAGCGCGGTTTTCAGCTAGGTGTCGCTGGTTCCCCGGTCTTCTGTGTCCGGCCCGCGCAGCAAACGCGTGACGCAGATGGAGAAAGCACCCGCGTCACAATGTACCATATTCGGTTCAGTGCCGGTTCACTTAGATCACAACATGCTCCGGGTGGATCACGCCGCGTTTGCTCTTACTGCCATCGACGGCGATGGTGTCGCCCTCTTTTAACTCGTGGAAGGCATCGGGAGTGACACGCCTCCCATCATGGTCGAGCACAGTCGCATCCTCATCAACGAGCACAGCGCACGGCCTGACCTCGCCAGTGGCCTCCTTCACTATCGTGCCCGCGATAATGTGGTAGGTGTGCTTCTTGACCTTGTTCGGGCTCATACCTACGATCGTCACTTTGCGTCCATGATCCAGCAACGCATTGATCTTATCGAGCAGTTCGCCATGGACTTCCTCGCCATGCTCGTTATTGTGCTCCTCGGTATGCTCCTCCATATGTTGCTCCGCCTGGCCTGCCTCTAGATTCTGCGCGACCGGCTGACCCTCGTCCTTCTGCTCGTCTTTCTTGAAGAGCGTATTGTCATAGGAACGCGGGATAGCGGCTCGCAAAGCACGCGGCATAGCATCAAAGCGATAGTTGACCATGACCTTGTCGGCATCTTCCGCGTGTTCGAGGGCTTTCCGGTCAGACTTGCTCAGGTAGTCCTTGAGCTTGCCTGTGGAGCCATCCAGTTGCAGATCAATGGATGCCGGTACGCTGATGTGCAGGTGGGCGCCACGGAAGTACTCGGCGGTCGTGTTATCAGGCTTGCGGCGCAGCAAGAGCGATGTCACCTGCTGCATGGTATTGATGGGGTTGCCGGCTGTGATGACACAGACATCCAGAAGCCCATCGTCGATATACGCGTCGGGCGTCATTTCCACCAGATCGCCGTACTTCCGTGTGTTCCCGACGACGACCTGTAAGGCCTCGCCTTTCCAGAGCACACTCTCCTCGCCGCCGCTGCCCTTTGAGCGCACTTCGACGGGGAAGGGGTGTTGCTCAGGCAGTTTTTGCGCTGCTGCAACCCCAACCGCCAGGGGACCTATATGATACTTCAGCGGCTTGGAGACGCTATTCATCACAGCGGCATCGATACCCAGGCCCGCCATCAACAGGAAATGATGCTTCGCATCAGAGGATGCCTGCGCCTTCCTATTGGCTTTCTTGCTGGCTTTCTTGCTCTTTTTGTCCTGCTGGCCGTTCTGCTCGCCAGTGGTCTCATCAAGGAAGGTCAAACCTTCAATCTCTACATGGCCGATATCAACTTTGCGCACTTCGCTATCAACCAGGCTGAGCGCGGCCCTGACGGAATCACCTGGCACGCCGGACTCACCGGCCCACACATTGGCGGTACCGCCAGGCAAGACACCAAAGATACTCTGTTGCCCTTTGGCGTTCATGATGCCATTGACAACCTGGTTGAGCGTCCCATCGCCGCCGTAGGCTATGATCATGTCATAGTCGTCGTCAGCCGCTTTGGTCGCCAGGGTCATGGCATGCCCGCCATACTCTTTCAAGGCCAGTTCTGTCTTCCAGCCAGCAGCCGAGAGCACCGCGAGAATATCGTTTATTTTCGCCAGGTTCTCGCCCGCTCTGGGGTTAATGATTAAACATGCTTTTTTAGATGCCATAATACTGCTCCTCGTGATCTATCGAGAGTCTCTTCATGTTGACTTACACGAGGGCCAGAGCAGTTGCGTTTCAACTGAGGATTACCGTTGCAGAGACGCGATAGCCTGCAATACGCCGCCCACGATACTCCAGAGGAGGATGAGCCAGGGCCAGGCACCGCCATGCCGCGTACGCGCCTGGGCGCTGCTCACAGTCCTGAACCAGCGCCCCGTGGCCGGGCGGCTCAGGCGCCAGGCGATCAAGGGCGAGAAAATCACCAGGATCACGCTCGTGACCACAGGCCAATAATTGCCGGCCTGGATGCTGTGCCACAACGAGGGCAGCGTCGCCAGGCCCCCCAGGAAGCCCAGGGAGTTCGCCACTATCTGAACCAGGCGCGTCCAGCGCCAACCTCGCCGCACGCCCTCGCCAAAAATGCCGAGGAGGATGGCAAAAGGCCAGCTTATCAGGGCCAGAACCAGCGGACTCAGGTTCGCGCCCTTGAGCGGGGAAACAGACCCGCTGCCTAAAAGAAAGCCCACAAATGGCATGGCGATGATCTGTACCACAAGGCCCCAATCAAAAGCTACCGCCATGCCAATCCCCTGCGGCGCCTCCCCTACGCTGGGGACGCTGGCGATCTCCGCCACCCGCCCAGACTGAAGCATTTCACTCATGCGGCATCTCCTCTATTAAAAAATAACTTGCAGGTACTATTGTAACAGGCACGTTCCGTGAACAATATGGGAAGCACGCATTGTTCCCTGATATATACATATACGCAAATGCGATACATAAGGTAAATGCCATCTGGACGATAAAACGAATTAACCGGAAGAGAGATAGGTCCTCCCGTAGCGCGTGGCTTGCCTCGCCGTCCTGGTGGTGACCGGACGGCGAGGC
>JBDTHH010000760.1:0-6394 GCA_039937055.1 Ktedonobacteraceae bacterium
AGCACGTAGGACTGATCCTTGTCGGGGTCAACGCCCCGGCGCAGCCGGCGCTTGCCGGTGAGAGGATGGTCATCCACGCGCACATAATGGCCCGTCGCCAGGTACTCCGCGTCCAGCGCCAGGGCGCGCTTAAGCAGCACGGTGAAGCGAATATGCCGGTTGCAGACCAGGCAGGGGTTCGGCGTATGGCCGGCGACATACTCCTGATAAAAGTAATCGACGACGGTATTTTTGAATTCTTGCTCGACATTCACCAGGTAAAACGGCATATCCAGCATGCGCGCCACCCGCCTGGCATCATCGACGGCTTCAAGCGAGCAACACTTATTCTGCACAACGCGCTCAACACCATCATCTTCAATTGTACCCGGCTCCGACCAGAGGCGCAGCATCATGCCGATCACCTCGTGCCCCTGTTCCTTGAGGAGCGCGGCGGCTACCGAGCTATCCACACCGCCACTCATCGCGACGACAATTCGCGCCATGCTTCTGCTCCTTTTCCATCGTTTCAATCTCAATTTCAATCTCAGGCGAGACCCAATCTCTGCAACACCGTCCGCATCAGACGTGTTCTTCCCTTGCTCTCGTTCAGCTTCTATCTATGGCTATGATGAGAATAGAGAGAAAAAAGGACTAGCCTTCTTCATGGGCTAGCCTCATCATTCGCGCCTGTTTTTCTTGCCTGATAGTATGAAATTATGCCCTGTATTACCATGCTAAGGGTAGCACAGGAGAGCAGGCTTGTCAAATGCAGATAAAACCGGCGGACGCCCGTTTCGCGAAACGGGGAAGCCCCTCGGATCGTCCCTATGCGAAACGGGGTCCTGAGTGAATACGGGGACTCGACGGAAACCGTCCTGTCGTGTATAATAGCGCCAACACGTTTTTGTACTCAGTTCTTAGATTATTTCATAAGCGTCATCTGCCATCTTACAGCCAGGGCCAGCAGAGCACTGGAAACAACGCAAGTATGGCACACAGCATACGACCTGAGAATAGACTAGGGCCGCAGAGCCTGGATAGATCGCAGCATCGATCCAGGGCTGCCGGGCAGGGAGTGACCAAGCATGCCTAAAAAGTCAGCATCTGCGCGTAGCGGAGCGCAACGCCATAAGGCAAAAGTACAGAAGAACATCGAACTTGTGCGCCAGTCTTCCAGGCAGGCGGAAGAGCTTGAGAATGGCTCTGAGCCGCTGAGCAGCAGCGTCTCTACCATGGATACTTCAGATACCATGGAAAATGGGTCAGCGACCACGGACACGCTAGAGGCCGATAGCGAAGCTGCCGATAGCATGGAAAAAGCGCCAGTAATTGAGACGCGCGCTACCAGAAGGCTTGCCGCCAGGAAGGCTGTGATCACTGCCAGGGAAGAGACCACCGCCATCAAGGAAGTGGCCGCGGCGAGCACGGGCAGGGAAAGCATGACAAGCGCACCCAGGGGCAACGCTTCAGCACGCCTGGCAGCGCGTCGTCAGGGGGGTCAGAAATCTCAGCAGCGTGCAGCGGCAACTCTGGTTACGTCTGAGCATTACAGGTATGTGCGCAGAGACCTGATCTTCATCGCCATCCTGGCCATCCTTATGTTCACGGTGCTCATTATTCTGCATTTCGTGCCTGCCATCGGCGGATAACCTGCACGCTTGATCGCGTCCGCCAGCCTCTGCACTGGATCGCGCAGAGAAATGGCACACTATCCGTAGAGACGCGCTTGATCGCGTCCGCCGGCCTCTGCACTGGATCGCGCAGAGAATGGAAAGCACTGAGATTGCTCTCAGTGCTTTATCTATTGTTTCGGGTGGCTTTTGTAGAGGCAGATAGGTATCCGCCAGCCGCGCGTAATACGTATTCGGGTTAGTGCATCAAGGGGCCGGTGCCTATGCCAGCAGGAATACCGTGGCGGTGTTCCGCGGGAATAGTCACGCCCAGGACACGTTGCATGGCCATGGTGTGGCAGCAGTTCCCCCAGTCATGAAAGAAGTGACAGGTGCAGTTCCACTCACCATCGTCATAATTAGTGGTATGAACGTCGTTTTCACCCCGGAACGTCGCCTCAAAGCGTGTGAACTGTATCCGCTCCGGTTCTTCCGCGTAACGCTTGGCTTTTGCGATCTTGTTGATCATACTCGAGTTCATGATCGGTACTCTCCTTCAAATCTAGCAACCACTCCGCGTCCACTTCTCATTCAGGAAGCCTTACATTCAGGCAAAGCTTACGTAGCGTAGTCGCGCATTTTTCTGTCAGTCACCATCGTCGTGCGCCGACAGCTCACATGAGAGGACACAACAAATTGGGTCCCTATTTTCCTCCTTTCAGTTAGCAATCGGCTCGTACCAGTGCGAGCGTGAGGGTAATGAGTGGCCCATTCCAATCCGTACGGATACGGAGGCTGGATACACTGATCAAGCGTAGTGAAGAATGATCAATGAGCCCGGCAATAAATGCGCGTTATGAAGGTTGAAAATAATAAAAAACACCAGGGCAAAATCTCCCTAGTGTGGTTTTCCTCGAATATTGCTACGAACCGTCACCGCCGTTCGCGACGATGTAATTCGTGATGCTGTTGTGTCTGAGTGCATAAGCGACAACCCTCGTGAATACAGATCTCTCTGGATATCTACGCCTTCAGATTGAAGCAATTATACCATATGAAATCTGTATTGTCTAGCCTTACGCCGCCCCAAAATCAGCTCTCCTGGCGTGCCTCTGATTGCTATCCGATCCTCACTCCTGGCTGTTGTATCTACCGCTCGGTGTAACTGTCTCGCGTTGGCGAATTTCAATACTGTACTTCAGCTTACGATGAATAGGGAATGCATGTCGCAAAAATACCTGGCGAAAAACAGATTTCGTTGCAGTGTTTCATGTATGCTTTTCATGAACAGCCATAGAAGTGAATGTCATAGTACTTCAGTGTGGAAAATAGGCTCATTGTTTTAGAACTGAAGTACATCCGTAATACTATTATGTGCATCAAATAACTTCTATGTTTGCTCAGCGTAGCGATACCTGTAGAGTGTTGATATACAAGGGAGGCGGCATATGGAAGAGGAAACTACTCCAGAGCAACGATCCGAGACGAAGCAAACCAGAAACAAGGCAGCTAATTCCAGTACCCATAAAGCATTGCGCACTGTGCTCCTGGCTGTGCTGTTTCATATGTATTGGCCCAGGCGCCTTTCACGCACTGACATTATTAGTTATCTGTCACCATTTTACGGCGATACGTCCCTGCCTGCTCTCTATCGCGATCTCGCCACGCTCACAGGCTCCCTGGTCGAAGAACTGCCCGCTCCAGGTGCTCCTGAGCTTGACGAGTGGTGTCTCACACAACACCAACAGAGATTGCTCGCAATTACCTATGATCGTCAAACAAGCACTTTTGGCCTTGAGCGGTCCCTGTTTGCGCTGGAAATTAACGAGGATGAAGCGCGGGCGTTTGTTGCACTACAAGAAGGGTTCTCTCCGGGTACGCCGTATGCTGGTGCTGTGCAGCAACTACTGGGGCGCTGGTCGTGGCTATTCTCAGAACAAGGCCACAGCCTGGTCGCACAGAAACGCAGGCGCCGGGCACGCCCGCTATTGTTACCCCTCTCGCCCGTAGAGGACTACAGCCGGCATGGAGATACCATCTTGAGCCTGGATAAAGCGCTGGAGCAGGGGACGTATATCTCTTTTGCCTACACACCCCTATCACAGAACTGGGATACACAGCCGGTTCTGCAAGAACGCGCCGAACCCTACGAACTGGAATACCGGGATGGGCACTGGTACTTCACCGCCTATCTGCCGGAACAAGGCTCTTATGTCGATTATCGCGTGGACCGCATCCGCCCCGGCTCTGTTGACCTTTCCCCAGACCGTTTTCTCGTTGGAAATCGTCGCCGCCGGGGCGTCAAGATACGCTATTGGGTAGCGCCAACTCTGGCTCGCCACGGCAGCCTTAGCGCACGCTTGCAGGAACAGAGCGTCTCACTGTTGGAGGACGACCAGGGCGCGATAGTTGAGGGCTATGCCAGGTCGATCTGGTGGGCCAGGAGACTGCTTCTGGGCTATGGAGCCCAGGTCAGGGCACTGGAGCCTGAGGAGTTGGTGAAGACGATGCGGGAGGAAATACAGGTGATGGCACAACGCTACGAGGAGGAAAAATGATGCCGCCCTCAAGAGGGCGGCGGAGTGAAGCAAATCCAGGCGGACTAGTGGTAATGATTACCACGATGTACCAAGTCACTATTTTTCAATCGCACACTTGCAATTATTCTATGTGATTATACCATATTCTCGTTAAAGGGAGAGAAGAAAGTGTTCAAGAAGAGACATGGTTTCATTGTTGAGTCATAGAAGCGAGGTTTTTGTTATAGTAACTTATACAGGTGGAATCATCACCTATTGACAACTACAAAATGATCGATTATGCTTAATGCCAGCAAAGCTATTTGAAGCTTTGCATAATAGTTCTTGTCAGGAAGGAGAATATATATGGCAAGAAAAAAATACTCGGCTCCTGAAAAATTGAAGCACGTCATATCCAGTTTCAACGATGGAGTCATAATCACTAACTATTGTGTTGTACAAAAGGTTTCTCGTAGCACGCTGTATCGCTGGCGAAGGGACTTTTCAAGTGCCTTCGATAAAAAGGGATTTCCCAGGAGATAAGACTTACAAAAGTCCACCTGTGGTAGAAGAAAAATTAGAGGAATCCATCAGCATATGGTGTCTAGCTTGTTGGTAGGTAGTTAAAAGTAAAGGGCTACCTACCAGCTAGCAGGGAAATAGGATAAAGTAGAAAGGGCCGATGAACAACTTTAATTTACAGATTTCGCCTGTCTATTCTGAGTATCATTCAGATAGGTGTATCGGCTCGGTGCGCCTGCTGAAACACCAGGTCGCCACGCTGGACGCCTTTCGCGACCCCGACATAGATGTGATTTTCAATACGGCTATGACCGGCGATGGGAAAAGCCTGGCTGGCTATTCGCCGGCGTTTCAGGAGGGGCTGCATGTCATTGCCATGTATCCCACCAATGAACTGGTGCAGGACCAATTTAGCGCGCTGGAGAGATACAGGCGCGATCTGGGGGTGCGCCTGCCTCCCTATGACACCATGTACGGCGCAAAGATCAGCCAGCTCATGCGAGAACATAGCAGCGAGGTGCGCCTGGAAGAGGTGCGGAAGCTCCTGGAAAGAAATGGCATGCTGCTCACCAATCCCGACCTCATCCACCTCATGATGAGCCACCAGTATGGTTGGGATCACCAGCGAAAAGAACTGCCGGCCACCGTCGGCGCGTATTACAACTATTTCCTGTTCGACGAATTCCACGTCTTCGGCGTCCCACAGGCCATCTCGGTGATGAATATGCTGGGCTACCTGACCGTCAATTATCGCGAGAATCCCAGGGAACGCAAGAAGTTCCTCTTCCTCTCGGCGACGCCCAACAAGCTGTTGCATAACCTGCTGGATCGCGGCGGCATCCGCTATCAGAGGATTGAAGGAAGCTATACCTCCTCACAGCAAGACGGATATCGCTGCATCTTGCAGCCATGCGAGCTGCAACTGCACGAAATCAGCCAGGAGGCGCCGACCGAGAGATGGGTGGAGGAGCGCCTGCAAGAGATGCTAAGCTTTTTCCAGCAGCATCAGGACTCGAAGGCCGCTATTCTGGTCTACTCGGTGGCAACCGCACGCCGTCTCGTGGCCCTTTTAAAAGCGTACTTTGAGCCACGCGGCATTACGGTAGGCGAAAATTCGGGGCTGGCCTCCAAAGAAGAGCGGCTAGCTTCTTACAGCAAAGATATCCTTGTAGGGACAAGCACCGTTGATATCGGCGTGGACTTCCACATCAACTACCTCATCTTTGAAGCGTTCGGCGCCGGCAGCTTTTTGCAGCGCTTCGGGCGCCTAGGCCGCCACCCAGAGTTCCCGGTCTACCAGGCTCACGCACTGGTGCCGCGTTTCGTGCGCGAGCGCCTGGAGCAGAAGTTTACTGACGGCATGCAGGTGGAGAGGGAGCAGTTCAACGAGGCGATCCGCGAGGCCTTTTCCGGCGAGCAGGAGTTTGAGAAATACACACAACGCTGGGGCGTGGTACAGGCGGCGCAGGTCATCAAAGAATTGGAGGGCCAGCGCAAACGGGATGCCAACCAGGCATTCACAGCGGCCTTGAGGGAGCAGTTTGAGCGCTTCTACGGCGGTCAGGGAAAATCTGTCATGCCCAGGGCTGAAAAAAAGTTCTGGGCCTTGAGCAAAAACGTGCCGGAGATCATCAGCGAACTACAAAGCTTTCGCGGGCAGAGTCCGCTCTCCTGCGGCATCTGGGATAGCGATAATCACCTGAAAACCTATGACCTGTTCTTCTTGCTGACGAACGCGAACTTCGAGCCTATGCCAAAAGC
>JBDTHH010000761.1:0-5251 GCA_039937055.1 Ktedonobacteraceae bacterium
GTGGGCTTGCAGTTCTACGCCAAGAACCGCGAATTTCAGCGCCTGCTGGAGCTGACGCAGGACACGAACTCAGACTTCACTGGCGACTTTGAGGCGCTGCCATTCCCGTTGCCACTCGACATCAAGAGCCGCATCTTCGCCGATGGCGACCAGTGCGCGTGGGGCAAGTGTGGCTATTTCCTTGATTGCTACGTCCGCAAGATGCGGCTCCAGGCAGAGCAGGCGCAGATCATCGTCGTTAACCACACGCTGCTGCTGCTCGATGCCGCCATGGAGGGCCACCTGCTGCCGGAGCGCGACATGATTGTGCTTGACGAGGCCCACCACCTGGAAGAGGAGGCCACGCGCGCCTTCACCGTCACCTTCAGTCAGGGACGCATCTCGACACTACTGGCCCAGCGCATGCTCAAGGATCACAGCCTGAGCGCCTTGCAGGATGATGCAGTGCGCGCTGCGACGAACCTGTGGCAGCGCCTGGAAGAGGTCGCCAACCCCGGCGCCTCCGGTCGCGTCAACCTGCGCGAGCCGGTAGAGGAGGGTCTGCGCCTGGCCACCATCGTCTCCGACCTGGCGGACTCACTACGCAAGCAGCGCCCCAAGGATATGCCTGAGAAAGAGACCTCGCTCTACGATAAGCTACTCAAGCGCACGCAGAACCTGGCGGAGGATATCCGCACGATCTTCTCAGTGAGCCAGCCAGAGAAGTTCGTCTATTATGTCGAGCGCATCTTCGCCCCCGGCCAGCGCAGCAACCAGGTGCATTTGCAGGTATCGGCGGCGCCCCTGGATATCACCGCCTGGCTGCAAGAGCGCCTGTTTGACAAGTACAACGTCATCTGCACCTCGGCCACGCTGGCGACCACCGGCCCCAATCCCGCCAGACCCGAAGAGAAAGGCCCGAACTTCGCCTACTTCCGCCGCCGTATCGGACTCGACCCGCTGGCCCGCCCCGATGTGCTGGAGCGCATCCTGCCGCTGACCTTCGACTACGAGAGCAACGCCCTGCTCTACCTGCCGCGCAACCTGCCGGAGCCGGCATACGGCAAAGGCGAGCACGTAGAGGCCTACACCAAAGCCCTGGCGCGCGAGATGTACCATCTGGTCAGAGCCTCGCGCGGGCGGGCCTTCCTGCTCTTCTCCAGCAAGCGCATGCTCGACAGCGCCTACGAACTGATGGCGCCGCACCTGGACTTCCTGCTGCTGCGCCAGGGCGACCTGCCGCGCATCGAGATCACGCGCAAGTTCAAGGAGGAGAGCGCGGTCCTCTTCGGCCTGAAGAGCTTCTGGGAGGGGGTGGACATCCCCGGCGAGGCCCTGTCGCTTGTCGTCATCGATAAGCTGCCCTTCGATCCGCCAGACGACCCCGTTCACGAGGCACGTGTGGCCCAGATGAAGGCCGCCGGCGAAAACTGGTTCGGCACCTACGTCTTGCCCCAGGCCGTGCTGCGCCTCAAACAGGGCCTGGGCCGCCTGCTGCGCACACGCGATGATCGCGGCGTGATGGCGCTCCTGGATGCGCGCCTGCACACCAAGGGCTACGGCAAACAGATCCTCAACGCCCTGCCCCCGGCCCGCAGAACCTCTAGCATCAAGGACGTTGAACGCTTCTTCGCTGAAGAGGAAGACGAAGAGCCGTTTTAGTAAGCAACGGAGATGAGAGGTAACGTATCATGGGCAATCTTAGTTTGTTTTCTGGTTGTGGCGGATGCAGTCTAGGCTTAAAAAAAGCCGGCCTCTCGGTTAACTTAGCTGTGGATATTGACAAAGATGCCTGTGATACCTACTCAGCTAACTTAGGAAAAGGCACTACCTGGTGTACTGATCTCTCAAAAGTCACAGCTAAAGAACTTTTGGAAAGATCTCGTCTCAGGCAAGAAGAGGTAAATTTGATAGTAGGAGGTCCTCCTTGCCAGGGATTTAGCTCCGCAGGTGCTAAAGACTGGACAGACCCAAGAAACGCACTTATCAGGAAGTTTGTAGATACTGTTATTGAGTTAAAACCCATCTGGTTCATAATGGAGAACGTTGAAGGGCTGCTTACAGCTAATAACGGCCTATTTTTCATTGAAGCCACAACACGCTTTCTTGAAGCGGGATACTGGGTTCGAGCCAAGAAAGTATACATGGAAAACTATGGTCTGCCTCAACGCAGAAAAAGAGTCCTCATTGTTGGAAACCTGGAGCGCTGCAATTTCGATTTTCCAGAACAGACCCATTTCGTACAACCCGCACTATTTAATCCAGGGCGACAACTTCAAATAAATATCATGGACGCCATTAGCGACTTGCCTGCAATGCCAAACGTAGATGAAGTGTGCTATAGTACTCAACCACAAAATGACTATCAACAGCGGTTGCGTCGATTGGATGACCATCCAGTTCGGCATAACCAAATAAAAACATTAAATGCAACTATGTTACAAAGAATCGCGCATCTCAAGCAGGGAGAAACCATGAAGCATCTACCAGAAGAGCTTCAACATCCGAGCTATACACGGCGGTCATACCGGCGCGTAATGGATGGCACTCCAACTGAAAAGAGGGGAGGTGCTCCTTCCGGCCTGAAACGCTTAATAGCTAACGATCCATCATTAACGATAACATCAGGATCTTCTGCTGAATTTATTCATCCGATCCTGAATCGTCCCTTAACCCTTAGAGAATGTGCCCGGATACAAACATTTCCAGATTGGTTCGATTTCCAGGGATCATGGTCTTCTGTAGCAACCCAGATAGGCAATGCAATACCACCTATGTTTATGGAGATTCTGACAAGCCATATTCTAAAATCTGCCACCTGGCACCGGCAGGAAAATTCCAGAGGATGTTGGCTTGGTATTGACGCAACAAAGTCTAATGGAAAGAGTCCAATACTCATTACTATGCTTACTGAACTTAAGGAGAGAACGAATGCTTTTTCCTACGCTTGATCAACGAAGCAAAATGCTAATAAATAAAGCGAGAAACCTTGGGGGCAAGGGTCCAACAGTTAGTCTCGAAGATAACGAACTCCTTCGATTATGTTCTATTGTCGCTTACGATTTAGAACAAACAGTGTTAATCAAAAAACTTGCAGAGGGTACTGATGTTTCAAACGGTTATTATGGAGTGCCTCTAGAATGGTTCAACCAACCAATTGCTAAAAACATTGATTTTATCGAAACTTATATCGAGCTAAAAGAGACAATACAAGATTTTGAGACATATTTTGCAAATCTTTGTGAGATCCATAAGCATCGCATCAAATTTAAACGCATTCTTGAAACCCAACGACTCCCTCAAGTAGAGCCAATAGTGCCTCGTTGCTTATTAGAATACAAATTAATACCATCAGAAACACTAGCTTCATGGCTTGTCTGGAGAAAATGGCTTTACGATATAGACAACAGAGCCGCGCAAGAAACAGGGTACCTCTTTGAACCCATTCTAGCTGCATCTATTGGAGGCATACCTTATTCTGCTAAAAAATCTCCCATAAGGCGAACAGATAAACCCTCGCTTGGTAGGCAGGTAGACTGTCTTGAGGGGAAAAATGCCTATGAATTTAAAATGCGTGTAACCATCGCGGCTAGTGGTCAAGGCAGATTTAGAGAAGAGCTTGACTTTGCTAGGGATTGCTATTCTTCTAAATATATCCCTAACCTACTTGTTCTTGATCCTACTTTATCTACCAGACTAGAAGAATTAATGGCAGAATATGCTAAATATGGAGGCAGCGCATATGTTGGAAATGAAGCTTGGAAGCATATTGAAAACAAGGCAGGTGTTACAATGGGGAAATTCGTTGAAAAATATGTAAGAATTCCATTAAAGGAAGTAGACGTTAGCTACAGGGATTTAGCTCCGATACAGCTACTAAAAGCAAAAAATGCAATCATCATCCAGGTTGGAGAACAGAGCTTTTCAATATCTCGTAATAAGCCGCAAACTGATTATGGAGAAGCTGAAAATGATGAATTAGACTCGGCAGATGAGTAATAAACACGATGAGCACAAAAAAAATCACCCTTGAGGAGTTCTTTGCCCTCCTGGAAAGCGATCCTGACCATCGTTATGAATTAATTGATGGCTATCCCTCCATGATGACCGGGGGATCGCCCGATCACGCTATCATCGGCGCGAACCTGACTAGAATCCTCGGTGAGCAACTCCGGCACCGTCCCTGCGTTGTCTATAATTCAGATGTGTATATTGAACTGGCAGATGAAACAAACTGTCTTTGTCCTGATGCGTCCGTCAGTTGTGACCCCAGAGATCGCCGGGCCACGAAAGCTATCCGTTATCCTTGCCTGATTGCTGAGGTCCTCTCACCCGGCACAAAAGCCCGCGACCGAGGTATTAAAGCTGATCTCTATCAGAATATGTCTACGGTCCAGGAGATTCTATTCATTGATACACAGGTGATGAGGATTCAACTGTACCGCCGTGAAGCAGACCACTGGACCATGCGCAGCTTCGCGCACGACGATACTATAGCGTTGACGAGCCTGGGCATTCAATTCTCTGTGACAGAGGTCTACGAAAAAACCACGTTTGACGGCTCGTTCGCAGACGAATAAAAAGCCTGGTAGTCGCCACCATCCATTCGGCTACTCAGCAATAGCCACAAAACAGCAAAAATGCGCGCCTGCACGCCCAATACGCCCAAAACCCTGGGGGTAGACAAGTCTCCCTGGAAGCACTAAAATGTGAGGTGCATTCCGACGCAATACGAGAAGTGCAGATCTTAATGGTACGGGGAGACACGCAATGAGCAAAGTTAAAATGCGTTGCATCAATTGTGGCAAGTGGTTTCAGTCGGCAAATGCTAAAGAAGTAACTTGCCCCGATTGTACGCAAAAATTGAGAAAAGAAAAGCTGGCGGCCAAGGCAGCACCCGGCACGCCGCAAAACACAACGGCACCAGGTATACAGCCGCCACGCCCGGCGGTACCTCCACCGCCTAAAGCCAAATCAGCAGCCGGTGGAACGAGTCACTGGCTCGACACCGTGAACGATGTAAAAGTCAGCGAGCCGGAGCCGCCGGTAGCACGCCCGAAATTGCCTTTCACTCCTGCCCCCGATCCACGGGAACGCGACAATCGAGGCGGACCGGAGCGAGGCGGCCAGCAGGGTCCAGGGCCGGGCGGCTACCGCGACCGTGACGCTCCCCGTGGTCCCGGAAACTATCGCGAAGGCGGGTATCGCGGCCCCGGCAGCTACCGGGAGACCGACTATCATAGCCCCGCTTCATACAAGACAGGTGGCACCA
>JBDTHH010000762.1:0-3950 GCA_039937055.1 Ktedonobacteraceae bacterium
GATATATCGGGCTGGCCTACGACACCTTCCCTGACGATTTCGAGCATGATCCTGCTTTTCTGTATGCAGATAGTGGGCTTTCAGTTCTCTATATGTACGATGGAATCACCAGGCTCGATCTGGATCAGCCACACGCTGCGCTAGAAGCCTTCAATACTGTCGATGGACTGGCCCCAAAGATCTCGATAGGCGAAAGCACCCAATTAGAATTTATCAATCTTCAGGCGAAAGCGGCAACAGCAATGCGGGAGAGAGACGCAGCTATCATGTATATTGAAGCTGCCATAGAACAAGGAAAAACGCTCGATAGCCAATGGGGACGGAGTGAGGCATGGGAAGTGTATCAACAGATGAGACTGGTATGGCCCGGTGATACGAAAATCAAAGTGCTAGCTGAGTTGTTCAGACAATCATAAAAATATGTCTCCACAAACGGAAGATCAATGCATTGAATGGGCAAGCCATCGCCCTTACGCGGATATCCTCACGTGCCCGCGCGAATATGCTATTATGCAAGAAGTCGATTAGCATAAGAAGTTATCGCAGAAATCACAATGAAAAAGGGATAAGCGTATGCGCCGCACGAAAATCGTCTGCACCATAGGTCCGGCCACCAGTAGCGAAGAGCGTCTTGAACAACTGATGCGCGCGGGAATGAACGTTGCGCGCCTCAACTTCTCGCATGGCACCCAGGAAGAGCACGCCGTAGTTATCGAACGTATCCGCAGCATTTCCGCGCGCCTGGGCTGCGCGATCGCTATCTTGCAGGACTTGCAAGGCCCGAAAATCCGTACTGGCCCTCTCCAGGGAAGGCAGCCGGTGAGACTGCTGGATGGCGCGAATTTCGTGATCACCTCGCGCGATGTCGAAGGCACGCAGGAGGCAGTTTCGACCACCTATAAACAGCTTCCCCAGGATGTCAAACCGGATGATCGTATCTTGCTGGACGATGGCATGCTGGAGCTGCGCGTGCTTGATACGACCGAGACGGATGTCCGTTGCCAGGTAATGCACGGTGGCCTGCTCAAGGAACACAAAGGCATTAACCTGCCTGGGGTGGCCGTTAGCGCCCCTGCGCTGACGGAGAAGGATCGCGATGACCTGCGTTTTGGTATCATGCACGGCGTCGATTATGTCGCGCTCAGCTTTGTGCGTAAGCCAGAGGATGTGCTGGAGGCGCAGCAGCTCATCCAGCAGTACCAGACTGCGCGCAGTAGGGGGGGTAAACAGCCTCATGCCGTTACTCCACTGATCGTCAAATTGGAGAAGCCAGAGGCGATAGAGCGACTTGATGAAATTCTGGATGTGGCGGACGGTATCATGGTCGCGCGTGGCGACCTGGGGGTAGAGATGGCACCTGAGAAGGTGCCGCTGATCCAGAAGCGCGTGATTGCCAGGTGTAACCAGTTAGGGCTACCTGTGATTACCGCGACGCAGATGCTGGAGTCAATGATCAACAATCCACGGCCTACCAGGGCAGAGGTGAGCGACGTTTCGAATTCCGTCCTTGATGGCACCGACGCCATTATGCTGAGCGCTGAAACGGCCTCTGGGGCCTATCCTATCGAAGCCGTACAGATGATGGTGCGCATCGCTTTAGAGACGGAGACCGGCGATAGAACCGCGCGCCAGCCGCAGTGCCAGCATCTTACGCAGGAGCACGCCGTCAGTCACGCCGCCCGCGCGCTCTCGGAAGAGGCCAGTATTAAGGCCATCGTGGTGTTTACGCGCTCTGGAAACTCAGCGCGTTTGATATCTAAGGATCGCCCCCGCCGTTCTATTCTGGCCTATACACCCTCCGAACATGTGTATCGCCAGCTCGCTCTCTGGTGGGGAGTCTGGCCGCACTGTATCGAGTTGAGCCGCACAACGGAAGAGCTGCTGGAAACGGTAGAGCAGCGCTTGCTGGAGGATCAGCTCGTCCGCCGTGGCGAGCACGTAGTGATTATGGGGGGCATGCCGCTGGCAAGCCGGGCGCGCACAAACTTTGTGAAGCTTCATCATATCGGGGGATGATCCGCGTAGCGAAACGGGATGCCGCAAAAAAAATCGTTGACAATTCTTTTGTTGCATGCTATTCTGGTCTGGCTACAATTCAAGAACGCTGTTCTCATGTACACCACGTAAAGACGTGGTGTCCTTGCGCTAAAAGAAAACAGGCCCCAGGAGTTGGGGAAAAGGTGAGAGAGAAATATGGCTGTTAAAATTCGTTTGAAGCGTGTGGGGAAGAAGAAGGCCCCCAGCTATCGTGTGGTCATAGCGGAGGCGCAGTCGCCGCGTGATGGGCGTATTATTGAGAACATTGGCTGGTACAACCCGCGTACGGAGCCTTCGGAGATCCATATCAACGAGGAGAAGGTTCTGCATTGGCTGAAGAATGGCGCGCAGCCCACGGATTCGGTGGCTTCTTTATTGAGGCGTACCGGGGTGCTGGCGCGTTTTGAGCAGACAAAGGTGAAGCCCGCTGCCGATACGAGTGCCGCTGTACCGTTGTTTCCTATTGCCCCTATTGAATAGCAACTGAGTAAGGGTACGAGCGAAATGCGTAAGTTGGTCGAGTATATCGCCCAGTCGCTGGTAGACGAGCCTGCCGCCGTCCAGGTGCGGGAAGTGCGCAATGATCGCAATGCCCTGGTGCTGGAGCTGCATGTCGCGCCAGATGACTACGGCAAGGTGATTGGTCGCCAGGGAAGAGTTGCCAAGGCTATGCGCTCTCTCTTGCGGGCCGCCGCTGCCCATGAGGGGCGGCATACATCGCTGGAGATCCTGTAATTGTAAAGGGCTTTGGCAGCATGCAGAGCAATACAGAATGGGTGACTATTGGAAAAGTAGTGGCCCCTATTGGCGTGCGCGGTGAAACGAAGGTGTTCCTGTTGACGGATATCCCCAATCGCTTCGCAGAGCTTGAGCTGGTCTATCTTGGACCCGATCACATCCCTCAGCGCATCGAAAGTGTGCGCCCCTACAAAGGCACAATGGTGGTGCTGAAGTTCGAGGGCTTCAACGATATGAGTGCCACTGAGACGTTGCGCAATCGCGACGTCTGTATCCCCCTTGCCGAAATGGCAAAGCTCCCCCCTGATTCCTACTACCAGCATGACATCCTGGGCCTGCGCGTCTTTCTGATGAGCGGGGCCGAACTGGGAGAGATCGTCGAGATCTTGCCCACCGGTGGCAATGATGTGTACACCGTTAAAATGATGAGTGGACAGCAGGTGCTCATTCCTGCCATCAAACAGGTCATCAAGCAGGTAGACCTCATCCGCCGCGCTATGTATATCGACCCACTTCCGGGCCTGCTCGATGATGAGGATACCACGCCCACTGATGCTGGAGAAGAGTAGCGACGGCTAAAGATAGCAGCATATTAAAGAACCGGTTGATAGATAGTTGCGTTGAGTCTAAAGACGCACTATAATAAAGCCTGGAGGTGGTGTACAGGCCTGTGATGGATGGTCGAGGCCGCTATGCTGCCATGTAGCAGCTTTCCGCGCGCTCTGCGGGAAGTGTATGAAGAATTGGACGGGAGTAGGCTTTCTCTGCGCCCGCTGATGTAGAAAGGTTCTGTACTTCCATGGAGCCACTCGATACAGATATGGATTATCAGCGTCGTCCTTCCAGCCGGCGCTCGCGACTCGGTATGTTATTTCTTTTCCCGATCATCGGCATCCTGATAGTAGTGGGCTTTGCCGCCGCTGGCCTCTTCCAGATCGATATCTCCGGCATGGTGAACTGGCTGATGGGTTTCATGCTCCTCCTGTTCGCCCTGCTAGTTATTTTCCTGTTCTGGGGTATGGCCCCTGGATCACGCAAATCGTAGTCGCTATGCGCCACCATGTTGGTAAGGTCTCGCAAACCCCGCGTTATTATATTTGATAAAGGGCGCAGACAGGGTAGGGGCGCCCCTACCCTGTCTGCGCCCTTTATCAAATATAATAACGCGGGGTTTG
>JBDTHH010000763.1:0-11983 GCA_039937055.1 Ktedonobacteraceae bacterium
ATTAACCTGGCCGCGCTCGGTCTGACGAACTACCTGCTCTTCGTTCAGACGGGCAACCAGGGCGTACCCACACTGTCAAATGCGCTGCGTCTCCCCACTATCACCTGGGGGCCGCTGGCCAGCATTCCTTTTCTGGGACAGGTGCTCTTCCAGCAGAATATCATCTTCTACGTGGCGCTGGTGGTCCTGGTTGGTATTCACTACCTGCTCTTCCATACCAACATCGGGCTGCGCATCAGGGCCGTGGGCGAGCATCCGCATGCAGCCGATACCGCCGGCATCAATGTGCGCCTCGTGCGCTACCTGTGTGTCGTCAGCGGCGGCTTTCTTTCGGGCCTGGCTGGGGCCTTTCTCTCGCTGGGCATCGCGGGCATCTTCAACTCGAATATGACTGCCGGGGCCGGCTTTATCGCGCTGGCGGCGATGGTCTTCGGCAAGTATACGCCCATTGGTACGGCCCTGGCCTGCCTGATCTTTGGTCTGGGCCAGGCCCTCAGTGTGCGTATGCAGGATACGGGCATCTCGCCGAATCTCCTGGCTACGTTGCCTTATGTGTTCACGCTGGTGGCATTGGTCGGCCTGGTGGGTCGCACCATAGCGCCCGCCGCCGATGGTATCCCCTACGAACCCGGCTCGGAGTAAAGACGCGTACGGGCGCGTGCAAGGGGCGCTCGAAAGGAAGGTTGCCTGTGCAAGAAAGTACAACGCTGGTCGCGAACCAGGAGCTGGCCGCGTCTCTGGCCGTCGAGATGCGCGCTATCAGTAAAGCCTGGCCTGGCGTGGTCGCCAACGATCAGGTCAATCTCCAGGTGCGCAAAGGCGAGATCCACGCGCTGGTCGGCGAGAACGGGGCCGGTAAGTCCACGCTGATGAACATCCTCTACGGCGTGCTCCGGCCCGACAGCGGCGAGATATATATCAACGGACAGCGCGCGCATATCAGCGGGCCGCGCAATGCGATTCGCCTGAAGATCGGTATGGTCCACCAGCATTTCATGTTGATCCCACCGTTAACGGTGGCCGAGAACATCGTGCTGGGACACGAACCTGGTGGGCTGAGCGCTCCTTACGAGAGCCGGAAGGCGCGTGCGCTCATCCTGGCGTTAAGCAAGCAATATGGCCTGCCGATCGATCCCGATGCGCGCATTGAGAAGCTGTCTGTGGGTCTGCAGCAGCGTGTTGAGATTCTCAAGACCCTGTATCGCGCCGCCGACATCCTGATTATGGATGAGCCGACCGGAGTGCTGACGCCGCAGGAGACATTTGAACTCTTCGGCGTGCTGCGCGGCCTGGTCTCGCAGGGCAAGACGATTATCTTCATCACTCACAAGCTGCGCGAGGTGCTGCAACTCTCCGACCGCATCACGGTGCTCAGGCGCGGGAAGAACGCCGGTGAACTCATCACCAGCGAGACGAACCAGGCCGAGATCGCGCGCCTGATGGTGGGCCGCGAGGTGCTGCTGCGCGTTAATAAGACGCCGGCGCATCCCGGACCCGTGGTGCTGCATATAGAGGACGTGCATGCGATCTCGGATCGCGGCCTGGAGGCCCTGCATGGGGTGAGCTTCGATGTCCACGCGGGCGAGATTGTGGGGATCGCCGGTGTGGAGGGCAACGGACAATCCGAGCTGGTTGAAGTGCTGACCGGTATGCGCAAGAGTAGCAGTGGGAAGATCACGATTACGCAGGTGCAAGATGGGCAGCCAGGCAAGACGCAGGATATCACAGTGATGGACGCGCGTCAGGAGCGCCTGGCCGGCATCGCGCACATCCCGGAAGATCGCCGGGGCAGTGGCCTCGTGCTCACAGACTCGATTGAGGATAATATGATCCTGGGGCGCGCGTCCTGGCCGCGCTTCTCCTGGCACGCGTTTGTGTTGCGGCTGCGCAACATTGCGAACTGGGCGCGCAGGCTGGTGAAAGAGTTCGATGTGCGTACGCCTTCCATAGAGGCGCCCGCGCGCTCCCTGTCCGGCGGCAACCAGCAGAAGATCATCATCGCGCGCGAATTTGCCTCGGAACCCATGGCCTTGATCGCCTCGCAGCCAACGCGCGGCGTCGATATCGGCGCCATCGAGTTTATCCACCGGCGCATCATCGAACAGCGCGATGCCGGCAAAGCGGTGCTGGTGATCTCCGCCGAACTGGATGAGATTCGCTCGCTCTCCGACCGTATCGCCGTGGTCTACGAGGGCCAGATCGTGGATATCGTCTCGCCCGAAACCCCCGAACAGGATCTGGGCCTGATGATGACGGGTGGCAAGTCAGAGCAGGGCTACCATCCGGAATAATATGCGCAGAGGGCGCTCCCTTGACAAGCGGGCTAAAACAAAGTAGTATATAAACAAAGCTTTATGAAAAGTAGACAGGCTTTTTGCGAAGAAAGACCCATGCTTGATGAGATGAACGACTGGCGCGAGTTGAAAACCATGGTGAAGGCCCTGGCTGATGTCGCTCGCCTCACGATTGTCTATCACCTGGCTCGCCAGGAAGAAGTCACCGTAACGGCGCTGACGGACCTCTTGAAGATCAGCCAGCCGCTCGTTTCGTGGCATCTTCGCAAGCTGCGGCGCGCCGGCCTGATGCGCACCCGGCGGGCGGGACGCCAGGTCTACTGTTCCCTGGACAAAGAGCGCTTTCAGTACTGTCTCCAGCGCCTGGGACATCTAATCGATCCCACGATTGTTATCGGCTTGCTTCCAATCGGTGCATCGCTTATCGAGGCGGAAGCGGTTTTGGAGGAATGAGTGTCAGCAGTCTATTGGCTAGCACGCGGGGGAAGTGCGTTAGCGAAGTGGACGCCGCAAGCGGTACGACATGGCCTGGGGAGAGGGGTGGGGGCGGGCAGCTACCTGGCCTGGCGCTCCAAACGCCTGGTGACCCGGCAGAATATGGCCCAGGTCACAGGCCGTCCCGCGCATGATCCCTATGTACGCCACCTGGCCCTGGCTTCATGGGTCAACTATGGTCGCTACGCCGCCGATTTCATGAACTTCGGCAACACCGATGTCAGGGACATTGAGCGTCAGGGGCGCGATATGACCAGGGGCGCGCCTTCGTGGGAGACATACCTGGAGCAGGCGCTGCAACCGGGCCGGGGCGTGATCCTCACAAGCGCGCACTTCGGGAACTGGGATATGGCCGGCGCTTTCGTCGCCCGCCGTATCGCTGTCTCGGCCGTCGTGGAAACCTTCAGCGATAAGCGTTTGAACACCCTTATTCAGGCGCAGCGGCAGGGCCAGGGACTCAATATTATCCCCGTGGAAGGTTCGCCGCGGCGTATTCTACGCGTCCTGTTGCAGAATCAAGTGGTGGGTATCGTCGTTGATCGCCCTTTGCCGCCCGGACAGGGAACGGAGATTTCGTTCTTTGGGCGCACAACGTATGTCCCAGGCGGCCCGGCTACACTGGCGATCAAGACTGGTGCCGCGATCCTGCCCGGCTATGTATGGTATGGCCCGCCTGGCGAGTACTACGTTTGTGCGTTCCCTCCCCTCTTCCCTCAGGAAGGCGCTGAGCGCGCAAGCGAGGAGCGCCGTTTAACACAAGGCATCTATGATACTCTGGAGGAGATGGTGCGCGCGTCCCCCGCGCAGTGGTACATGTTTCGCCAGTTTTGGCCCGCTTCGCAGCCGGAACCGTCAGAGCTCGCGCAGAGTTTTACCACCGTTTAATGTTGCGTATGGGAACTGTTAACACTGCTATGGTACATTACGAGAGAAGCGTATAGTAGACGATAAAGAGATGTATGTATAGATTGTTCTGGTTAGCCACAATCCTTGTTCCACGTCTGCCCCGTGGTTTTGTGCGTTTGCTTAGCAGCGTGATTGGCTGGGTTGCCTGGATGGTGGTGCGTAAGGCTCGGAAGCAGGCGGTGATCAATATAGCGCATGTGTTAGGGAAGGATGTGTTGCAGACGCGCGCCGGGCGTAAACGCCTGCGTCTGAGTGTGCGCAAGATGTTTCAGTACAGCGCGCGTAACTACCTGGAAAGCTTCTATCTCCCTGGCATGACGGCAGAGATGGTGACGAAGAGCATGAAGATCGCGGGGGAGGAGCATCTCAAAGCGGCCCTGGCGAAAGGCAAAGGCGTGCTGCTCTTTTCGGCGCACGTGGGTCCCTTTGAGTCCCTGAGCCAGTGGCTGGCTATCAACGGCTACCAACTCACCATCCCTGTCGAGCCGCTCAAAGATCAGCGTATGCTTGACCTGATGCTCAATGTGCGCAGAAGCCACGGGGTGGAGTATGTGCCGCTGACCGGCGTGTCAACCGTCCGTTCTATCATGCAGTCGCTGCGTGCCAACAAGGTGATATTGCTCACCTCTGACCGGGCGATTATTGGCCAGAGCGTTGATCTTCCCTTCTTCGACGCCCCGGCCCGTTTGCCGGCTGGCCTGGCGACCCTGGCGCAGCGCACGGGCGCGGCCCTGGTGGGCGCCTTTGGCTGGCGGACACATGGCGCGCAGATAGAGGGCGAATTTGTGCCGCTCTCGCTGGCATTGTCAGAGGAGCAGCAAGCAGATACAGATATTTTGATGCGCGGCATCATAGAAACGACGGAGCGATTTATCGGTGCCCATCCTGAGCAATGGGTAGTGTTCGCTCCTGTGTGGATTGATGTATAATCAAAGGGTCAATAGGTGAGGAGCAACATGGCTACAAGTATACGCAACAGCGCGAGCAGTATCCCAGAGAGTCCCAGGATGGGAACAGCAATGTTAAAGAGAAACCAGCAGATGACGCAGATCGAAGCGCATCATGCGGGCAAGCTGGGCCGGGCTGATCTGCACATGCATAGTATCTATAGCGATGGCATTCCCACTATCGAGCAAATTTTGCACATGGTCCAGCATGAAACGAACCTGGATGTCATCGCCATCACCGATCACGACACCATAGATGGCTCCTTGCGCGCGCGCGATCTATGGGAGCAGGGGTCATACCGCTTCGACTATGTTGTTGGCGAAGAGGTAAGCACGAGTGAGGGGCATCTGCTGGCACTATTCATAGAGAAGCATATTCGCCCAGGGTTGAGCATGGAGCACACTATCGATCTGGTACACGAGCAGGGCGGACTGGCAATCGTAGCTCATCCCTTGCATCGCCTCTTCCGCCATAGCTGCCAGCGCGAGGTGCTGGACCGCATCTATGGGGCCAGTGATGTGTGGCTGGATGGGATAGAGACCTGGAACGCGAGTTTTTGCGGCATCTATGCTAATCGCGTGGCGATGCGTGTCAATCGTGAAGTCTATCGCCTGCCAGAGGTTGGGAATAGCGATGCCCACACATTAAATGCTATTGGACGCGGCTGTACCTGGTTCGAGGGGAAGAACGCACTCGATGTGCGTGCCTGTATTGAGGCCGGTCTTACTGCACCCGGCGGGAAACTCTGGCATGTACATGACTATCTACACCTGGCCCGGCATCATTTCAGCAAGCATGGTCTGCGCGGCCGGCGGATGCGCGCCGCCTGACCTGGTCTCCGGCCAACTCGCAGAGCGTAGATAGAGTGTAGCAAGCAGGTAGTCGCATCTCTATAAAAAGAAGAGCGGGGAGCGACGCGTGAAAATAGGTATCGTCACACCGTATGATTGGAGTTATCCCGGCGGAGTACGTGAGCATGTTCGTCACCTGGCTGACCAGTTTCTGAAGATGGGCGAGGATGTGCGCATCCTGGCGCCTGTATCGCATGCCGGAGACGAGGGGAAGCTGGCCGAGGAGCATGTGTATAAAATGGCCGGGGCGTCTCCTGTGCCTTTTAATGGCTCAATCGCGCGCGTGGCCTTAAACCCGTACCTGGGACGGCGGGTGCGCTCGGTATTGCAGCACGAGCGTTTTGATGTGATCCACCTGCACGAGCCATTGATCCCCGGACTCCCACTGACAGTGCTGCGCTTCTCGCGTGCCATCAACGTGGGCACGTTTCATGCATATGCCGGACCGGGCTTTACCTCCACACCGTATCTGGCGTATACCTCGGCGCACCCTTTCTTGCGTCCGTACTTTCGCCGCCTTTCAGGGCGCATCGTCGTCTCCAGAGCCGCGCATCAATTCGTGTCGCGCTACTTCGCTTCCGAGTATCGTCTCATTCCCAACGGGATCGATCTTGAGAGCTTCAACCCGCGTGTCGCCCCGTTCCCACAGTACATGGATGGCAAACACAATATCCTCTTTGTCGGGCGCTTCGAGAAACGCAAGGGCGCAAAGTACCTGCTGCGCGCTATCCCCGCCATTCGCGAGCGCCATCCGAACACGCGCTTCCTCTTTGTGGGAGATGGCAGCTTGCGGCGCGGCTTTCAGCATTTCGTCGAACGACGCGGTTGGGAAGATGTGATCTTTACCGGCTATGCCTCCCAGGAAGATTTACCACGCTATTTCGCCAGTTCCCATGTCTTTTGCTCGCCCGCTACCGGTAGCGAGAGCCTGGGCGTGATCCTGCTGGAAGCTATGGCTTCGGGCGTAGCCGTCGTCGCTAGCAATATCGAGGGCTATGGGACTGTGATTACCCCTGGCGTGAACGGCCTGTTGACTACCCCGCGCGATAGCCAGGAACTTGCCGCCGCCATCGGCCGCCTGCTCGCCAACGAGGATCTGCGCCAACGCTTCATCCAGTCGGGCCTCCAGAAGAGCCGCGCCTATGCCTGGCCCCAGGTCGCCAGCCGCATCCTGGAGTACTACTATGAACTGATCGAGCAGCGGGCCAATGCCGCACGCCTGGCCTGAATGGCCGGGCACCGGCTCTCCGAACAGGGATCTCTCGTTCTTCGTAGCTGCGCGATTTATCGCACGAGGGGTAACCATGTCGTCGGGTCGGCCTCCGCGCGATTTATCGCGCAGCTACGAAGAACGAGAGTGATGGCCTGTCGCCTGGATACTCTACGCCGAGCGATAACAAGTGATCTGTGAGTATTGCCGATATTGATTGGCACAGTGCATTATTGCGTGCCTCTATACATTTACAAATGGCCCCGGACGTAACGAATTGCGTCCCTCCATGTATTCTGGTGAGCTTTTGCCCAAAAAGAGCTAGTCCGAACGGGGTCAAGTATGATACAATAGGGGTATGTTTAGCAGACGTATCCAGCAACAAGCTCGCCGTGTAGTCACTTTTATTATTCGACCGCTAGCCCGGCTAGGTATCACTCCAAATACGTTGACAGTTATAGGGTTGTTGCTCAGTGGACTGACAGCCCTGGTGATTGCCCAGGGGTTCCTATTCGCTGGGGGCTTGTTGGTGCTGTTTGCTGGCATTTTCGATCTGTTCGATGGGGCGATGGCTCGTGTCCTGCGGGCCGCGACAACCTTCGGCGCTTTCTTCGACTCGACGCTTGACCGCTATTCGGAAAGCATCATCCTGTTTGGCTTGCTCTACTATGCTCTTCAGCGACCGGCATTGCACGATCTGCTCTGGCCTTTCGCGCATGAGCAATTCTGGATGATCGCGTTGATTTTTATGGTGGTGGTCGGCTCGTTGATGGTAAGTTACACAAAAGCGCGCGCCGAGGGCTTAGGGTTAGAGTGTAAAACTGGCCTGCTCGCTCGCCCCGAACGGGTCGTTATCCTGGCTATCGGCCTTCTGACTGGCACTGTGGTCTGGGCGTTAGTCGTGCTGGCGGTCTTCTCACATGTGACCGCGCTGGAGCGCATCGTGCATGTCTGGCGAATTACGCCCCGCGAAGCAGGGGTGAGCAGGGTTCCTGCTTTCTCCTCCGATGCGCTCGCTAACCAACAAGAACTCAGTGCAACCGATCATCACACGCCGATCATAGTCAGGACGAGTGAGCCTGGCGAGTCCGCTGGGCGGTCTGTACCCACTGGTGTTCCGCCGTTCAGTGGTGGCGTGCAATCAGAGTAAAGTAAGATAACGGCGTAGAGGAGAATGGACTGGATCGTGTATGTAGTGTGACAGGCCTGTCCGAGCATACGGCGGGCGCAGGGCGGATCGCGCTGTCTTTCCGCCCATCAAGCCAACGCGGATCGGTGAATATGTGTTGTTCTGTTATGAACAAACAAGCGAGGTGCAATACCGCTTTTTAGCCTTTTCCCGAACACCCGTTGGATGCAGAGTAAGCGATAGGCGCGATACAAAGATGCGCCCTGACAACTTCAGCCGTAGGCTCTCTATGGCAAGCATATACGCTCCGGTCCTTCATAACTGAGACTGGAGATCTTAGTGACAACAGAAAATACACAGCCAGAGAAGAGCGACGTTGACATGTCCGTCGAGGAGCAATCCCTTGCTCCCGAAACGGCCGCAACTCCCTCTTCTCCAGAGATTGCCGCCCCCCCAAAAGGGCAGGCAGACGAGGGTAACACAGGGCACTATAGCCTTCAATTTCAAGAGACGAAGTCGGAGGCGGCTCCCGACCCTGTAGAGCCGCATATGCCAGCCGCTCATGCCGCTGAGCCCAGCCATCAGGAAGAAGTCGCCGGGCAGGAGCCTGGCGCGGGCACTCCTGGGCATGAGTTTCCGGCTGCGGAAGGAACCACTGCTCCCCCTGATGCGGCGCTTCCGCGTGTGCAGGAGAGCCCCATTCGGCCCTTTACCGACTTCATCGAGGAGTTTCGCCAGGCGGAAGCCCGCCATGGGTCGGCTCTACCAGAGGCACCCTATGGAACAGCGGATGTGCGTACTCCCTCTCCCCTGGCAGATCCCGCTCAGGCTGCATCTGCCATCCACCCAGGCGCTGCAACGGAGTCCCCGCTTGCTGGACCTGTGTTTGAGGAGACCACCTTGCCATTTCCAGGCATGGAAACTGGCTCTTCTGGCATAGCGGGTGAGGCGTTTATTGCTGAGCAGGCCATGACAACATCGCTGGCCAGCGAGAGTGCGCCAGCAGTACCTGAAACGTCCGAGCCAGCGGCGCTCGCCTCACGGCCGGTATCGCCTCTGCTGCGACCAGCGTCGCGTGTGCGCCTACCCCGCTATAGCGGTCGCCATCGGGACGCGGCTGCGACGGAGAAAGCGGCGCAGCGCCAGGCGGAAACCCCCACTGTAGGAGCCGCTCCGGCGACCCCTCCCGCGTCAGTAGTGGAAGCCGATCCCGCCAGCGGGGAGTCGCCCCGCCCGGCCCGCCGTTATCGCTTTGATCGACCGGCGGTCACGAATGGTGCTGCCTCGGCAACCCCGGCGCGCGTAGAAAACGAACCGGCGGCCGCAGAGGCGCTTGCGAAACAACCAGTTACCGGTACCCAGGCGCCTGACCAGGCGGAGGCTAAACAGGCCGCACCTGCGGAAGGAGCAACCGTCGAGGTCGTAGAGCATGATCGCCGCCGCCGTCACGGGTCGGACAAGCAGAAAGAGAAAGAGAAGGAACAGCAGGCCGTAGTCGTCCCTCCCACGAGTGTTGTGGCGGTTCCCGTGCCTTCTGCCGCGCCCGCGAAGCCGGGTATAGCGGAAGTGGTGGGCGTCTCTCCCGAAGACCTGCCGCCGTTGGAGTACGCGGAGATCCAGGCGGCTACCTCGCGCCGTCGCCGTCGCCGCCGCACAACCGGCCCGGTCGCTGCGCCAGCGAGTCCCGCCGTCAAAGCCATCGTGCCAGAGCAGGTGCCGGGACCGATCCCGGCCGCGCCAGCCGCCATCGTGCCGGTCGCGGTGCAGCGCAATGTGGCCCTGCCACCGCCGGTCAGCCCTGGCCCCAGTATATCAGGCAACGCGTATAATATTGTCTCCGGGTACACAGTCAATCAGATGAACCAGGGGAACGAAGCGAGCGGGCCTTTTATGGGGCCTGATCCCTCCCCGGCACGTGGGAGCGTCAATACGCGTGAGGCGCGTGCCTCGCGTGAGAGTCATCGCGCGACCCCGTCGCTGTATTCTGTACGCACCGGCGAGTCCGGACTGCCACCCAGCAGCCTCAACCATCTCACCAATGGCGTTGTGCAGGCGCTCCAGGCTCAGACGGACCGTATGGTGGCCGAACTGCGCCGCGCGAACCAGGCGCCGACAAATGTCTCGGTGACGTTCCCGCCGTTCCCGTCCAACGAACGGGTGGGCGTCTTCGTGGATGTTGCCAACTTGCTGTACTCGGCGCGTACCCTGCGTATGGCCGTGGACTTCGGCAAGCTGCTCGACTTCCTGCGCGGTAATCGCCGCCTGATACGGGCGCACGCCTATTGTCCCACCAGTCCACAGCCAGGCGATGAGCAGATGTTCTTGCAGGCGGTCAAGGGCCTGGGCTATCGTATCACGACCAAAAACTATAAGACCTTCTCCAGCGGCGCCAAAAAGGCCGACCTGGACCTGGATCTGTGCATGGATGTCGTGCGACTGGTCGATGGGAAGTCCGTTGACTGTATCGTACTGGTCAGCGGCGACAGCGATTTTATGCCGATGCTCGACTACTGCTCCGATCATGGTGTGCGCGTTGAAGTCGCGGCCTTCGATGAGGCTATGTCTGCGACCCTGCGCCAGAGCTGTGACCTGTTCATCAATCTCTCTATGCTTGAGGAGATCCGCGCCTGATAACATGAGGCGATGCATGCGAGGGGGAGAGGCAAGGTGAAGACTTTGCCTCTCCCCCTCGCATGCGTCGCCTTATGTTATTCTAGCTATAAAGATGATCTGTGAGAAATAGCCGGGTCAGGGCGTATATAGTAGATAGGTGACCGATATTTTCTCATGAGATTGTTCCATTGCCTGGAAATAGTTTCATGAGCTATGTTTTTTATGTTATACAGGTAATCGGGAGAAAACGATCGTCCGCGCCGCTTTCTCTAGCGCCGGGATGATCCAGCGGGTGCGCTTCTCTGTGGACCTGGCTGCCTGGCAACATATCAAGACTATTT
The DNA here is from genome assembly GCA_039937055.1 of Ktedonobacteraceae bacterium. Classification (GTDB taxonomy): domain Bacteria; phylum Chloroflexota; class Ktedonobacteria; order Ktedonobacterales; family Ktedonobacteraceae; genus JALYTT01. Next base: position 10,788 of record JBDTHH010000763.1, read on the forward strand.
AGTGCGTTTTTCTTGGTGTCGAGAAGAAAGGAAGCTTGCATGCGAAGGATTGGCGGTCTTGCCCGTATCGCTTCGTTCCTGGCCATATTTATGGTGGTGCTCGCCGCGTGTGGAGGTACCACTACCCCTACCACTACCGGTAGTGGCACTACCCCGACGGCTGCTACGCCCACTGTGACGGTGGCCCTGGTTACCGATATCGGGGGCTTGAATGACAATGGCTTCAACCACCTGGCATATCTTGGCTATACAAAGGCCCAGCAGCAGTATGGCTTCAAGACGAGTATCATCCAGACGAAGTCACAGTCGGATTATGTGAAGAATCTGACGCTGGCTGCCCAGAGCGCGGACCTGGTGGTGGCGGTAGGCTTCCTGATGCAGACTCCGTTGGACCAGGTTGCCCACCAGTTGCCTGATAAAAAGTTTGCTATTGTCGACGGTTGTGCCGTGCCCGCCGCCAACTCGGCGACCGGCGCCTGCGAGACCCTCCCCAATGTGGCTCCCCTCTTCTTTAAAGAGCAGGAAGCTGGCTGCCTGGTTGGGGCTATCGCCGGACAGATGGAGAAGGATGGCAAATCCAAGATCTCCAAGCTGAAAGGCGCGAGCGCCATTGGTGCTATTGGCGGCCTCTCCATCCCCCCGGTGAACCATTATATTGCCGGTTACAAGTTCTGTGCGCAGAAGGTCGATCCGGCCGTAAAGGTCTATATCAACTACTCCCAGGACTTTAGCGCGACCGCCAAATGTAAAGATGCCGCGCAGAGCCAGATCAACCAGCACCAGGCCGATATCATCTTCCAGGTTGCCGGCGGGTGTGGCATCGGCGCGCTTGATGCCGCCGACCAGTCTGGCGTCTTCGGGATCGGGGTCGATGCCGACCAGGGCTTCATCCATAAGAGCGTCATCACCAGTGCGCTCAAGCGGGTGGATACCGCCGTCTACGATATCATCAAAGATACCGCTGATGGCAAGTATACCAACAACCCGCCGAAGTTCGACCTGGCACACAGCGGTGTCGGCTACGCTCCTGTGAGCGCCGATGTTCCCGCTGATGCCAAGGCCATGGCTGACAGTTTCGCGCAGCAAATCATGGCCGGCACGCTAACGCCCCCTGAGACTCCGTAGTCTGCCTTCTTCTAGAAAACACGGAAGAGAGAAGCGAAAGAGCTGCGCGTGAGAAACCCTTCACGCGCAGC
>JBDTHH010000764.1:0-9124 GCA_039937055.1 Ktedonobacteraceae bacterium
ACCTGAACTTTTGAGGAGTATTTCTCTTGATTCCTTGGTCGAAAGGGTGTATACTCTATATTCGACTAGAGAATTTTTACGGCTTAACGGGCGCGTTTTCTGGGCAGTGCAGCAGGTCAGGCAACATTTTCCCGGTATCATCCCTTTTATCCTTTTTATCATCCTTGTCCCTGCGCACATCTTGCCTCACGCAGCCCCTCATGGGTGTCCCGGTGTACACCGGCAGGCGCCATTTCGGAGGAAGATGGGATGTCTATCAACACTATAGCACGCATCATCGGGGCTCTGGTGGCCGGTGTTGCCGCTTTTCTGGCGCTGCAATTCGGTCATCTCTTCGCAACTACCCTCGCTATCCAATGGATCATCGGCATCGCAGTCGGTTGTGCTCTTATCGCCTTTATCATCACTCCGTATATCACCATCGTTCCCTACCGCTGGGTGCGTGAGCAGATCCGCAGGATCGCGATCAGCGATCTGGTCGCCGGCACCATCGGTCTGACCATCGGCCTCTTCATTTCAGTTCTGGTTGGTATTCCCCTGGCAACGCTGCCCGCGAACCTGGCCCATATCCTGCCTGTGGTGGGCGCGATTGTCTTCGGATACCTGGGGGTCACCGTGGCCGTGGTCCGCAAAAACGATATCGCGCACCTGTTCCAGGCCAGCTTCAACAACCGGCGCAACCGTGAGCGCGAGCGCGAGGAGGAGAAGGCCAAAGAGCGCGACGCCGAGGGCAATGCCTCCGGCGTTCAACCTGTGACCCAGATCTTGCTGGATACCAGCGCGATTATCGATGGGCGCATCTCCGATATCAGCCAGACAGGCTTTGTCTCCGGTACCCTGGTTGTCCCACGCTTCGTCCTCAACGAGCTCCAGCGCATCGCCGATTCCGCCGATACCATGCGCCGCAACCGCGGCCGGCGCGGACTCGATATGCTCAACCGCCTGCAAAAAGATACCAATGTGCCCGTTGAGATTGTGGATACCGATTTCGAGAATATCGCTGAGGTCGATAGCAAGCTGGTGAAGTTGGCCCGCGTCTTGCACTGCCCAATCATCACCAATGACTTTAACCTCAATCGCGTCGCCGAACTCCAGGGCGTGAAGGTGCTCAATATTAACGAACTCGCCAACGCCGTGAAACCTGTGTTGCTTCCCGGCGAAGATATTCACATCAAGATTATGCAGGACGGCAAAGAGCTGGGCCAGGGCGTGGGCTACCTGGACGATGGCACGATGATCGTGGTGGAGGGCGGACGACAATATATGGGCGTGATGGTTGAAGTGACCGTCACCCGTGTCCTGCAAACCGTTGCCGGCCGTATGATCTTTGCACACCCCAAACAGGGCAGCGGCAATAGCTCAACCCCACAGTCACCCACCAGGCAGAGACAAAGCTAACAGCATGCAGGAAACATCCGCCGCGATTATCGTTGCCGCCGGCGCCAGCCGCCGCATGCAGGGACGAGATAAGCTCTGGCTCCCTGTGGGCAAACGCATCACGCTGGCCCGCACTATCGATGTGTTTGAGGCCTCTCCGCTGATCCATACTATTGTCCTTGTGCTCAATGCCGCGCGTCTCACCGCTGCCAGGCAACTACGCGAGCGCGAGGGCTGGCACAAGATCGCCGCCATTGTGGCCGGCGGCGACCGCCGGCAGGATTCGGTCCGCATCGGCCTCGATACGCTCGCGGAATTGGCCCCCGCGACACGCTGGGTGATGATTCACGATGGCGCGCGCCCTCTCATCACGCCCACTATCCTCGAGGCCGGCCTCACAGCGGCACAGCAGCACCAGGCCGCCATCGCCGCCGTCCCCGTGAAGGATACTATCAAGCAGGTTCAGGGCGATCTCGTGTGCGCTACGCTCGATCGCGCGCAACTGTGGATGGTACAGACTCCCCAGGTCTTCTCGTTCTCGCTGATCCACCAGGCGCACCACTCAGCCGCCGCACAGGCAGATGTCACCGACGACGCGGCTCTGCTGGAACTCCTGGGTCACCCGGTCGCGGTCTTCCCCGGCGCGTACAGCAATATCAAGATTACGACGCAGGAAGACCTGCTTCTTGCGGAGGCACTTATCCTGGGAGAGCATCCACCATGACTATACGCGTTGGCTCCGGCTACGATGTTCACGCCTTCACTCGCGATCGCCCCCTGGTGCTCGGCGGCGTGACCATCCCTTTTGAATATGGCCTCGCAGGTCACTCGGATGCCGATACGGTGATCCATGCCGTCGTCGATGCCCTCCTGGGAGCCGCCGCCCTGGGTGATATTGGAACACATTTCCCCTCACACGATACGCGCTGGAAAGATCAGCCCAGCAGCGTCTTCCTCGACTATACATACGACCTGCTTCAACAGCAAGCATGGAGTATCGGCAACGTCGATGCAACTATCGTGGCCGAACGACCGCGCATGACGCCCTATGTGCGGGCTATGCGCGCCCACCTGGCGGAACATCTACACCTCTCACTCGACCAGGTCAGCGTAAAAGCGAAGACTACCGACGGCCTCGGCTTCGCTGGCCGCCGCGAAGGCATCGCCTGCTACGCGGTCGCCCTGATTGAACGCTGAACCTTATAGGCCAGAGCGGCACACCTTGTTTGCACAGCGTGGACAAATAACCACGAATGCGCAGGCGTGCGATCCTGCCACACTGCGGAAGCACAATATATGAATCAAAGCTTGACAAATGACCGTAATTTACATTATCTTTAGAAGAGAGGGGTGTTTATACTGCTCATAAAGCTCCTTGACGCGTCTTCTCTCGCGCATTCGTTTTGTGCCAGACAAATTTCGCTCTCTGCCTTTTCATAAAGAATACTGGTCCAGCAAGGCATTCTTTGAATATGCACAAGGGTACCATCAAGACAGAGAAGACCCATCAGCGCTTCCCGGTACATATCTATACAAATGGTTACGTCTGGCTTTGAATCGTAACATGTTCACCCTGGCTCTTCTCACTTTTCTATTGCCAGGGAAAAAGCTCATAGGACTCCTGAGCTGCATCACCAGGAAGGAGGTATTCTCTCACACCACGATACACAGGGCGTACTTCATCTATGATACTCCGTAGGCACCAGATCATCGGGCTTCTTATAACTTCGAAGCGATTTCATCGTTCTTACAGGAGACATGCATGCAACAAAAGCATCACACACGGCTCTTCTTCGCCGCCATCGCCCTTACTGCGATACTGATCAGCGTTTTTGGGTCGAGTATCGCGTTCGCCGCCCCGGCTTCCAGCCATCACGCCAATTCGGGTGGAGGGGTGACCGTCAATGCCACGCGAGCAAAAGCCGCCAGCGCATCTTCACATAGCGCAAACCTCCACAATCTTCCCACCATCAAGGCGAGTTCGAAAGCCGCCAGCCACAAAGCACTGCCAGTCCTGACGGGCCTCAGCGCGGCGACGCTGGCGCAGCGAAAAGCAGCGGCAACGCATAACACACATGCACCAAGGGCCACTGCAATCGCTGCCACACAAAGTAGCACCAAAAACGGAGTAAAAATCGGATTTCAGGGTATGGCCGACTCAGCCACCATCTGTCCCTATTTCATGGGGTGTGCGCCGCCCGACATGGCCTGGCCACAACGCCAAATTACGTCTTCCAGGGCGTCAATACCTCGTTCTCGCTCTATAATACCCACGGGCACATCGTTGCCGGGCCAATCAACTCGCAGACCTTTTTCGGGGTACCCAACCCACCAAACAACTGCGACCCTGCTGGGCCATTCATGAGTGATCCGCGCGCCTTCTACGACCCCAACGACAAACTCATCTGGGTCGCGATGCTGCAACTTGAAAACGGGGCGGGAATTGCCCCCAATTGCCCTGAACAATCGCTCTACTGGATTGCCAACCTCAATCCAACCTCGGGCAAAATGCATGTTTACAGCTTCGACATGACGCTTGGCACCACCAACGTCGCCGATTTTACCCAGTTTGGCTTCAGCGGCCAGACCATCTCATTCTCCGGCAATATGTTCGATCAGCCTGGCTTCAGCTACCTCTATGCCGAAGCCTTTTTTGCCGATAAACACTCGATGGAGACTGGTGCCCCCGTCACGCCAGTGGTCTTCAGCCAGTTCTCCGCGTCTGGGGCGAATGGTCAGATTCTGCTCGACACGGTACAGCCCGTTGCAACAGAGACGCCCTTGAGTTCCGATCCGGGGGTCCAGTACCTGGTGAACTCGTTCGACATGAATGGCGACCCCTTCGGTGACCCCTTCTGCTTCTTCTCCTGCCATGGCTACGTCGTCTGGCAATACGTTCCCTCCAGCCAGACAATCAGCGGTGTGATTGTTGATTCCGCCACCCCGCCCGACGTCTATGCCCTGCCACCCAACGCCAACCAGCCCATTTGCGCAGGGTGTGTTGATACGAACGACACACGCATCTCCGCTACCCCCGTGTACAGCGTAGGCGGTGGCAGCGGCCTGATCTCGTTCTCCCTCAATACAGCGGTCAACAATGGCCTCCAGACCGTTCCAGGCATTCTGTGGACGCAGATCCAGGTCTTGAGCGTCACGAGCTTCTTCCTGGGGACAATCTACCAGAGTGGCTACCTTAACTTTACCGCCGATCAGTCAGCCTTCTTTGGCGCGATGATGCAGGATAAAAATGGGCGCATCGTGATGGTGTTCGACACCTCAAGCACCACACTCAACCCGAGCATCATGTTCACATCGCGCTTTGTTTCAGACCCGCTTGGTTTCATGGATCGGCCGCAGTTCATCATTAAAGGTCCCTCCCCCACCCTCAATGTACGCTGGGGAGATTTCGAGGCAGCCTCCTACGATGGCTTCAGTTCGAACCACATCTGGGTCGCTTCCCAGTATTCCGTCAGCGGTGACTGGGCTACCTTCATCGCCAGGGTCTAACAGCACAATGCTAGAGCCTCTCTAGCATGCCCAATACCAACGCCGTCCCATTACAGGACGGCGTTGGTGTTGTTGGTGTTACAGTAGAGAATACAGGTCATCTTTCAAGCTGTGTTTCTCCAATTATCCGCGTACGTCACCTGGCTCTCCTCTCTCCTCTGACTGGATGCAAAGCGCGCCAGCCTGAAGCGCCCGGTTGATACGATAGGTTCTGTGCCGCATACCATGCTGCTCAATAGCTCGCCCAGTAACAACCCAAACTTGAAGCCATGCCCGGAAAGACCCGTGGCGAAGACGACTCTTGTATCGTGCGGCAGGGTATCAATGATAAAATTCTCGTCGGGCGTCAGATCATAGATACACGGATCAATATGCGCCAGGACTGCGTGCCGTAGCGCCGGAATCAGCGCTTCCAGCTCTACAAGGGCCCTGGCTACACTATGCTCGTTCAAGACGCTGTCCTCATCAGGGTCCACCAACGGACCGGGTATATGCGAGGCCGCCTTTAACCAGAGCGACTCCCGCCCCTTGTATGTACTATGAATAGGAAAACCGTACAGTTCGTCGGCGAGAAAAGCGGGGAATCTGTTGACTCCAAACGATCCTATAGGGAGCCCGCCGAAATAGAACAGGTACTGCCGCGTTAGCCGCACCGGTAGTTGCAGGTCGGCCAGCAACCGATGCACCCATGGCCCTGTAGCCAGCACAACACGCTCGGCCCGCACTTCGTCACCGTTACGCAAGCGCAACCGCACCGGCTGACGCTGACTATCGCTGATCACCGCAGTCACCCGGCTGGCCTCACAGATCTCCCCACCCATCTCCAGCACTACCTCTTTGAGCGCGTGCAGCGAGGCCGAGGCATGCAATATCCCGGCCTCGATGTTGTAGGTGATCCTGTCGAATGCCTGCGTGGCAAATTGCGGGAAACGCTCTCGACAATGCTGTTCGGTGAGGCGCTCTACGGGTAGGCCCAGCCCTCGCAGCGCCTGGTAACTTGGGAGGGTAAAACCGTCCTCCTCCTCCCCCAGCACCAGCAGTCCCGTCCGCTTGTAGAGGGTGCGTTTCGTGATCCGCTCTAGATGAAGCCAGCGACTTAAACTTAACATGACCATTTCTGAATAAAAAGTATCATAGCCATACTCAAAACGGAGTAGACGCGAGGAACCATGCGATGTCGCCCGCCGGTGATCCACCGTTTCCTGTTCTAGCACGGTGACACGCTTCATGCCTTGTGATAGCAGAGCATACGCGGTGGAAAGCCCCACAATCCCCGCCCCTACAATCACAATTCTTTGCTGATACACGATGATCTCTTGCCTCCTGAAAGTACTCGCCTATAATAGACGAGTATAGCAGGGATTACACTTTTAGTCAATCTCCTTAAACAACTTTCACGTTAGGACAAATCAAAATAATGTAATATACAAGGCAAGGCAATGTGTATGGACAGTGTAATCTCTTTGTGTAGATGCATGCGTCGCAGTGATGTGGCAAAGTGTACAACATCTCCCGCTACAGGTGTTGCTCTCGACGTGTTCTTTGCATATAGCTTATAATATCCGGCAGAGTGAACGTCGTTTGATATACATACTTTCAGATCAGAAGAGAACACATGCCAGAAGAAATAGATCCTACACCAACTACAGGCGGGCAAAAGCTCTACATTACCCCAACCGGGTTGATTCGCGGGGAGCCACCCGTACCGTCTTCCAAATATTATACTCTGCGCTACCTGCTAGCGGCCGCACTGGCCGATGGAGAGAGCGTGGTATCATTTCCGGCAACCAGCGACGACAGCGAGGCGCTCTTTCGGGCCTGCCGCGCTCTGGGAGCTGAACTCACCTGGCTCGATGCCCAGCGGCTTCGCGTGCGGGGCATAGGTCGCCCCCAGAGTAGCGCGCCTCTGACTATCGATGTTGGCAATGCGGGCGCTGTCTTGCGCCTCCTGCTTGGTCTGGGCGCGCTTCTGCCGGAGGTGACATTCACCACGGACTATGTCCAATCCCTGGGGAAACGCCCGAACCGCGAACTCCTGGAGGCCTTGAACGCGCTGGGAGCAACCTGCGAGGGAACCGGATCTGAAGGCTGCTTACCAATTACCATCCGTGGCGGAGACCTGCATGGCGGGCGCGTCAGAATCTCCGGGGCGCGCAGTTCGCAATATCTCAGTTCTCTGCTGTTTCTCGCGCCCCTGATTGGAGAGGCGCTCACCATCATCGTGACTGGCGATCTGAAATCGCGCCCGATGGTGCAGATCACGCTCAATGTGCTGCGGGAAGCGGGCATCATTATCGAGCACGATGAGGCCCTGCGTCGCTTCTCGATTGCCCCCGGACAACGTTATCAGCCTCGCGAGTACACCGTACCCGGCGATTATCCGTCGGCCGCGGCCCTGCTCGCCGCCTGTGCCGTCACCATTGATCCTTCTAGCCAGGTTCGCCTCGCGCGCCTGCGTCCCGGCGAGCCGGACGGCGAAGCTCTGCTGGGCGCGCTGCAAGCTATGGGCGCGGACCTGTACGTCAATGGCGATATGCTGATGCTGCGTGGCGGCAGGCGCCTGCATGGCATCGAGATGGATGGCGACGGCGCGATCGATTGCGTGCCCGTCCTGGTAGCCCTCTCCTGTTTCGCCGAGGGCGAGAGCGTCTTTTACAACATCGAGAGCCTGCACTACAAAGAGTCTGATCGCATCAACGATCTGTGCGCCGAACTGCGTCGCGCCGGCTGCGTCGTGACGCCCCGCCAGGATGCCATCATCGTTCAGGGCCGCCCGCAGGGCATTGAGGGCGGAGTGATCGTTGATGCACATCACGATCACCGCCTGCTCATGGCACTGGCTATCGTTGGCCTGCGCAGTCGGGGTGGCCTGACACTCACCGGTGTTGAACATATCTCCAAGAGCTTTCCAAGCTTTTTTGAGGAGCTACGCGGCCTGGGGGCAACGATCAGATAGGGCGTGGTTTGGCCCATGTGGTACACTATCTCCTAGAGAGATGCTACCGTTCAGGGCAATGCAGCGAACGGTTCTTCTGGGCGAAAGGAAAAGAAGGTGTACAGGTTTAAAGGCTTTGATAGTGCTCAGTGCGGAGATAATATGTCCGCACTTGAGGCCATGGTCAATGCCTGGATGGAGGCCGAACTCCCTCGCATTCGTCATGTCTGCCAGAGCGTGCGCGACGATCACATCCTGCTGAGCTTTGTGTACGAGGAGATGCGCGATCTAGAGCAGCGTGTGCCTGCGCATACCCAGACCGGGGCTATGCCCAGGTTCTATGACGATGATATCCTGGAAGACCGGCCAACTAACCCGCGCATCCCGGCGACTCCCCCCCCAATGCATTGAGACTATCTTCTTTACTCCAAAAATGGCTCCCCTTTATCGACGGGCGCCTCTGTGGTTTCGGCGCGCACCGTTCCCTGCTGGTCAGAGGAGTCATGGATGGATACCGGCGAATAGGTAGTTGGTAGGTGCTGGGAAACAACGCTCTGAACTGGTGCGCCACACTGGGGACAGAAGGCATCTTGAGGGCCGAGCGGCGCCTGACAGGCTGCACATGCCATTGCGTTCGCTGGCGGCGTAGAGGCTGCCGCGACATCCATACTCATCGTTCTCATCTGACTAATCGTGGGGGGTTCCTCGCTAGATAGCGATGGCGATGCTGAAGGTGGTGGCGGCGGCGGTGCATAGATTGTTTGTGGATAGGCATCGCCGCTGGCCAGGGTGGTAGGGGGATAGGACGCTGAACTGTCTCCCCCTGGCGGGGGCGGCGCATACACCGTCGGGTTCAGTTCCCTGCTTCCCGCTGGTGATGTATAGCCTCCTGTCTCGTTCGGACTCGGAACAGGATACTCAGTGATCGTGCCACCTGCCTGCGCTGGCTGGCTGGCCTGTATCTGCTTCAACTCATCTTCCGCCTGCCGCAACTGCTGGTGAAGATTGACCAGGGCCTGACAAATGGGCAGTAACTCGCTCTGCGTAAGCTGCCCCGCGACAAACATATCCATCGTCTGCTGTAGCAATGTCGCATTTTGCGAGGTTATCTCACGGCTTACCCCATCAATGGTAGAGCGCAAACGACGTATTCTGGCAATACGCGCCGCCTCGTGCGAAGCTTTCTCCAGGCCACGATGCACAGAGTCCCAGATATTCATAACTGACTTGCCTCCAGTTCTTCTCTTGTCGCCTCCCTGCACAGCGGTGCGGGCCAGGACCATCCAAATTATACCAGAGTTTGGC
>JBDTHH010000765.1:0-6607 GCA_039937055.1 Ktedonobacteraceae bacterium
CAGCAACCCGGAACTCGTGGCGGCCCAGGCGCGTGGGGTCCCGGTCATCGTCTGGCAGGAGCTGCTTGGCGAACTGATGGCGGACAAATGCGTGCTCTCGGTCAGCGGCGTCCACGGCAAGGGCACGACGACGGCGATGCTGGCCCTGATGCTGGTTGAGGGGGGGCTGGACCCAACATGCGAGATCGGGGCGGTGGTGCCGCATTTCGGGGCCAACTATCGCATCGGTCAGAGCCAGTACTTTGTGAATGAGGCCGACGAGTTCAATCATAATTTCTGGCACTACCATCCGCGCTTAACAATCGTGACTTCGATCGAGTTCGAGCATCCAGAGTTCTTCGCGGACTACGAGGCGTTTCTGGCAGCCTTTGAGCATTTTATCGGCGGCATGGATATGCAGGGCGCTTGGTCTCTGCCACCAACGTTGATCCTGAACGCCGATAGTCCGGGCTGCCTGGAACTATACGCGCGGCTGGCTGACTGGTCGGGGCGCACGATCACCTACGCGGTGGAGGGCATGACGGCGGCGCGCGCGGCAAGCCAGGGGGCGACCTTCGAGGCCTACGATGTGAAGCTTGCCGGCGAGACAAGCTTCCGCGTGCGTGCCCAGGGCGATGATCTGTTCCTGGCGGACAGAACGATCTCCTTGCAATTGCCAGGTATACATAACGTGCAGAATGCGCTGGCGGCATTGACGGCGGCGCGCACGCTAGGCGTAGGCGAAGAGGCGATTGTGCGGGCGCTCGCAAGCTTCGGGGGCATCCGGCGCCGTTTCGAGATACGCCATCAGGGGCCGCTGCTGGTCAACGGACGCGAGCTGGATATCATGCTGGTGGACGATTACGCGCATCATCCTACCGCCATCGCCTCCACGTTGGAGGCGGCGCGCGGACGCTATCCGGGGCGGCGCATTATCGCGGTCTATCAGCCGCATATGTTCAGTCGCACAAAAACGTTCTTTGCGCAGTTTATAGAGGCCTTTGACGAGGCTGATGTGGCGATCATCGCCGACATCTTTCCGGCGCGTGAGCGCGATACGGGCCTGATTCATGCGCGTGACCTGGTAGCAGAGATCGCGAAGCGCCCGCACTTTTCGCAGCCTGGGAGGCAGATCCTGCATGGTGGGGATGTCCAGGCAAGCGCCGCATTGGTGGCCAGTCTACTACAATCCGGCGATCTGGTCCTGGTGATGGGAGCGGGAGACATCTATCTATTAACTGAGCTGTTATTGAAAACACAACAGTAATCTAAGGGAAACATGATGACATTTGATGCTGATACAGTTTACGCTGAGCTGCGCCCGCACTTTCACGAGCGGATACGCATCCACGAGCCTCTGGCGCGCCACTGCACCTTTGGTGTAGGCGGCCCGGCGGACATCTGGCTCTCGCTGGACTCGCGCGAGGAACTGGCAGCGATTGTGCGCATGTGTGCCGAGTACCACTGGCCCTTGCTGCTCATCGGCAATGGCACGAATGTGCTCTTCGCCGACGCCGGAGTGCGCGGCATTGTCGCGCGTAACGTGCTGACACACTATAGTATCGAGGATCACGGCGATGGCACGGCCTTGATGGTTGCGGATGCAGGGGTAAGCTGGCCCAGACTGCTGAACGAACTCGCGGTCCAGGGCTGGGGTGGCCTGGAATTTGGACCGGGCATCCCTGGCACCCTGGGGGGTGGCGTCGTCAGTAACGCCGGCGCCCACAACAGCGATCTGGGACAGGTGCTGGCCTGGATCGAGGTCCTGGATACGCGCAGCGCTTCCGAGAACGCAGAGGAGCTGACACTGCCTATGTTCCGGCGCTACGAGCACGATGAACTCGATCTACAATACCGGCACAGCCGTTTTCGCGAAGGGCGGCGCATCGCGTTCGACGCGCAAGGCTATCCGCTGGCCGCGCCGCGCGCCATGATCGAGCCGAGCGAGATCATCATGCTGCTGGGCATAGATCTGCACCGCGAAAACCCGCAGAAGCTACGGGCCCGCATTGAAGAATATAAGCACCATCGTAAGCAGACCCAGCCCCCGCAGGCAAGCGCAGGCTCGGTCTTTAAGAACCCTCCGGGGGACTATGCCGGGCGACTCATCGAGCAGGTTGGTCTCAAGGGGCAAATACAGGGGAAGGCGCGCATCTCAGAGCGCCACGCTAACTTTATCGTCAACTTAGGAGGCGCGAGCTCCGCAGATATCGCGGAGCTTATCAAGGAGGCTCGCCAGCGCGTACAGAACCAGTTCGGGGTACATCTTGAACTGGAGGTCGAGTTGCGCGGCGAGTGGGAGGTGTCATGACGGAAAAGAAAGAACTGAGAGAGCAAATCGCCTCTCATACCTATAGACGCCAGACGGCATCGCACGCGGAGGGGTCGCAGAGCGTGCAGCCGGTCGCATACAAGCGCGTGGTGACAACGCCACATGAAATCGTGCGGCCCGCCGGGTGGACGGCTATGGCAGAGCGGCGCCAACGCCAGCGTCACACGGCGTACAGGGAGCCAGCAACGCCGCTGGTCGCGCGCCGGTTTTCGCAGATGGGGGCAGGCAGCACAAGCGGACGCATGCAGGCAGTTCGACCCCTTGCACAGCGGCGCAATATGACGCCTATACCCAGGCGTAGCGGGCGCTACCAGGGGCGACCGAAAAATCTATTCTGGCGCGTGCTGGGCTTCATCGTCATCGTGGCAATTGTGGCCCTGGGGGCGAGCTTCGCCCTCAATAACTCGGCCTTCCACGTGCGGCAGGTGAGCATCGTTGGAACGCATGACCATACGCTGATCTACCAGATCCAGCGCATGGGCATGCAGGGCCAGAATATCTTCCTGGTCAACACCACTGCGTTCACCCTGCTCATCGGCGCGCTGCCAATGGTGGCTTCCGCCAGGATCGAGAAACAGTGGCCTGACGGATTAAAGATCAGCGTTCTGGAGCGAACCGCCAGGCTACTCTGGCAGACAAAGCAGGGGATCTACGGCGTTGACAATACAGGGATGGTGATGGCTCCCGTGAGCGACCTCAACGGGACAGACCACTTGCAGACCGTTGTGGACAGGCGTACCCAAAATGGCGCCGGTCAGAAGTCGCTACAGCCCGGCTTCCAGCTCAATACAGCAGATGTGCAATTCGCGGGAACGATTTTCGATGTACTGCCTAAAATGACGAGCGTCAAAGTTTTTACGCTCATCTACGAGAGTACAACGTATGTGGATACGGCCACGGGGCGGGGCAGGCCATCGGAGGGTAGCGCGACCTACGTCGTCGCCAGCCCCGACGGCTGGGTGGCCTACCTCGGCAACGCCGCCGACCCGAACCCGCTTGAGAACCGGCTGGTCGAGCTACAGCAGATTCTCGCGCTGGCCCAGCAACAACAACTGCACCTGACAACGATCGACCTGCGTTTCGGTCTGCGCCCGGTCTATACGTTAAAAAATTAACTATGTACGGGTCACCCTTCGTAGCTGCGCGATTTATCGCGCTGGGGCTGGCATATCGTCGGGCTGCCCACGCGCGATAAATCGCGCAGCTACGAAGGGTGAGGACCTTTTGCGAAGCTCTAGTCGCCTTATAAAAAATAATCCGTGTTATTGTAATGTATACATCTGTAGTGCGTCTCTCACAAATACCGCCCAGTAGGAGCATTATATCGTGCAAGAGCGGGTGATCGTCGGTATCGACGTTGGAACAACAAAAATCTGTGTTCTAGTTGGCGACCTGGATCGCGACGGAAAACTGAATATTGTTGGCGTTGGCACCTGCCCTTCACAGGGGTTGCGCCGTGGGGTGGTGGTGAACATTGAAGAGACTGTCACTTCCATTGCAGCGGCGCTGGATCGTGCTGAACGCCTTTCAGGAAAGAAGATAACCACCGCTTATGTAGGCATCGCGGGCAGCCACATCGAGTCGGAGAACAGCAAGGGCTTCGTGGCCATCTCGCCCAGCCACCGGGACATCGTGCAGAACGACATCTGCCGGGCCATCGAGGTCGCACGGGCCATCGCCATACCGACCAACCGCGAGGTGATCCATGTGATCCCGCGCGGCTACGTCGTGGACGGCCAGGAGGGCATCAAGAACCCCATCGGCATGTCCGGCTTCCGTCTCGAAGTGGAGACGCACATCGTGACCGGTGCGGTATCCTCTATCCACAATTTGATCAAGTGTGTGCAGAAGGCGCGCGTGGAGATCGAGGACCTTGTGCTGGAGCCATTGGCCTCAGGCGAGGCCGTACTCGCCGACGGTGAGACCGATCTGGGCGTGGTGCTGGTCGATATCGGCGGGGGCACCACGGACATCGCGGTCTACACCGACGGAGCTATCTGGCAGACGGTGGTCCTGCCCATCGGCGGTAACCTGATCACCAGCGACATCGCCATCGGGCTGCGCCTGCCTTTTGCTGTCGCCGAGGAACTCAAGATAACCTATGGTCACTGTAACCCGGCATCCATCGCGGATGACGATATGATCGACCTGATGCAGTTTATGCCAGACTGCAACGATCTGGTGCCGCGCAAATTGCTGGCCGAGATCATCCAGGCACGCGTCGAAGAGCTGTTTGAGATGGTCCATGATGAGATCAAAAAGTCCGGCTATGACGGCCTGCTACCCGCCGGACTGGTACTCACAGGGGGCACGGCGGAGCTGCCTGGCATTCTGGGACAGGCGGGACATATCCTCGACCTGCCCGCCAGGATCGGCTCCCCTCTGGGGCTGCATGGGCTGGCCGACTCTATCTGTCGCCCAGCATATGCCACCTCGGTTGGCTTGCTGCTGTGGGGCCTGACTCATACCTCGCTTCTGTATGAAGAGGAGGAGCCGGAAGAGCTGGGGCCGGGGAGTATTATCGCCCGCATAGGGCGCTGGCTGCGTTCATTTATTCCATAGTGGAGTTTATATAGAGTGTATGTAGGTAAAGGGCGATGAGCGAAGAAGCTAGGGTTGAGGGTACGGCAAACCTGCCACACGCTATAGACTCGAAAGGGGGGCCACGAAATGGTACCAATGGGACAACATCAAGTTGAGGGCTTCGCCCAGATCCGCGTCATTGGCGTGGGCGGTGGTGGCAGCAATGCGGTCAACCGCATGATCGAGGCCAGCATGGTGGGCATTGAGTTTATCGCAGTGAACACTGACGCGCAGGCTTTGCTGCTGACCCAGGCTCCAATGCAGATCCGGATCGGCGACAAGCTGACCCGTGGCCTCGGTGCGGGGGGCAACCCTGGGGTCGGGGCCAAGGCAGCGGAGGAGAACGCGGAGGAGCTATATGAGGCGCTGAAAGGCTCCGATATGGTCTTCATCACTGCCGGCATGGGCGGTGGCACAGGCACAGGCGCCAGCCCGGTCGTGGCGCAGATCGCGCGCGAGGTCGGCGCGCTGACGGTCGGGGTGGTGACCAAGCCATTCACCTTCGAGGGGAAGAAACGCATGCTGGCCGCCGAGGAAGGTATCGCCAACCTGAAGCAACACGTCGATACCCTGATCACCGTGCCCAACGACCGCCTGCTACAGGTGGCGGACAAGCGCACACCGCTGTCGGAGGCCTTCCGGCTGGCTGACGATGTGCTGCGCCAGGGCATCCAGGGCATCAGCGACCTGATCACGGTACCCGGTCTGATTAACCTGGACTTCGCCGATGTGAAGACGATTATGTCGGCGGCCGGTTCCGCGCTGATGGCCATCGGGGAGGCCACTGGCGACACCCGCGCCATGGATGCCGCCCAGATCGCCATTGCCAGCCCGCTGCTGGATATCGATATCAGCGGCGCGCGTGGGGTGCTGTTCAACATCACAGGTGGCACCGACCTGACGCTGTTCGAGGTCAACGAGGCCGCGGACATCATCAGCCGGGCCGCCCATCCTGAAGCGAACATCATCTTCGGCGCGGTGCAAGATCCACGCTTCGATGGCAAGCTCAAGATCACGGTGATCGCCACGGGGTTCGATAGCGGGCGACCGCAGGCGGCGCTAGCGGGTGGACGTGTGGAGTACAATCGCGGCATGTTCTACCAGCAGGCTCCCACTCCGGTGGGCGCTGGCGGCAACGGCATGGGTACACCACCTCCAACGCGTCAACCGCAGCCCGGCAGCATGCCTCACGTGTACAACCCGCTGCCCGCGACCCCACCGCCCATGAACGTGAATGTCGCGAACCATCCAACGGGACCCGCGACCCAGCGCCCGGCGGTATCTGAAAGCGTGCCTATGCAGCAGCAACCTATGCGGCAGCAGCCTGCGCGGCAGCAACCTATGCCGCCGACGCCCGCGATGCAGCAGGAGATGGGTCGCGGACCCATGGCACGTGCCGATGCGCGTGATATGGGGGATGTCTACCACAGCGAGGAGTACGATGTGGATACCGAGGCGGACGAGGAGACCGGAGATCACGGACGGCTCCCGGTTCCAGAGCCTGAGGCCCAGCCGCTCCAGCGCCCCGGCGCCGATCAGCGCCCGCAGCGCCCCATCCGGCGCCCGGACCCCAAGGTGCTCGATCTCCCACGTGGCAGCCGTAACGCGTCCTCCGGCGACGTGATCGATATCCCGGCCTTCCTGCGCAAGCGCTAAAGTAAAAGCAGCTCATCCGCAGGGCGTGACTGGCCTCGCCAGTCACGCCCTGCGGAT
>JBDTHH010000766.1:0-6704 GCA_039937055.1 Ktedonobacteraceae bacterium
ACATTTTTGATGTTTGATGGCAAGGCTGAGGAGGCCATGAATTACTATCTTTCTGTCTTTGACCAGGCAGAGCTTCTGAGTATCAACCGCTACGGGGCCAACGAAGCCGGCGCTGAAGGGACCGTAGTACATGCGGCCTTTTCACTGTATGGGCAAGTGTTTATGTGCATGGACAGTTATGTGAAACACGATTTTACATTTACTCCATCAATATCGCTGTATGTCTCCTGTGCTACCGAGGATGAGATTAATCAGCTCTTTGAGAAGTTATCTCAAGGTGGCAATGTGCTTATGCCGTTAGCAGCCTATCCATTTAGCAAGAAGTTTGGTTGGGTTGCGGATAAGTACGGGGTTTCATGGCAATTGAATCTGGAAAGAAGCTAACTCTTCCTTCTCAATTCGTGCTACTTCGCGCCGAAGCCAGCCAGCCAGCTCTACCAACTAGATGCACAATGAGCGCCACGACCAGCAGCAGGAGCAGGTCGCCGGGACCATAGCTGAGTGCATCCTGGAGCGTATCAAGGGGGGCAAGATGGTGGACAAAAATGGATGAGGCGAGCATAAACAGCGTCAGGATCAGGGCACCGATCACCAGCGCTCCCAGTGTCATCAGGAATGGGCGGCGGCTGCGCCGTTCGCTGAGTAGTCCGACCACAAATGCTGTGACCGGATAGGACCAGAAGTAGAGTTCGCCAAGATGCGTTATACCTCCCTGACCAGCGAAAAAGTAGAGCAGGCCGGGAATGTCGGCGCTTATATGCTGGTAATCGGGAAATACAGGCAAGCCTACTGCACCTGCTGCCAGGTAGACCAGCATGGCCAGCAGAGCGCGCCGGCTACCAAGCAGTCCACCGGTGAGCAGGACACCTAAAGCATCCACGAGGGCCACCTCAGTTTGAAACGGGAAGTGCTGGTCAATGCCCGTTCGCGCGCAGAGGGTAACGAAGATGCTAAAACCAATGATCAGCAAGCTGTTGCGTAGCAGGAAAGGGATACGCGAGGAAGGTCCAACAGCTACAGGCGAGGGCTGAACTTCCGGACGAGTAGCCATGGGTTGGCTGTTTTCTTCGGTATTGCCAATCATAGTCGCTTTCTCCTCTTAAATAATACCAGTCATTCGCAGATACTCATATTACGTAGTGTGGCCGCTGATTTATCACCAATCTCGCCGTCCTGTCACTAACAGGACAGCGAGGCTAGCCGAATAGGCGTATACGCAAGCCACGCCCTACGGATTCGCGGTGCAGACCTTCTTTTTAGCTTAGGTTCATGTCTATGAGGCAAGCCGCCCGCTACGGGAAGAGAGACGAGGCTCTCTTCTGGTGTCGGAGAGGAGAGGACTTCATGCCTGTAGAGGCAACTATTCGGTACTCCTGGTCAGCCAGTTGCCATTCATGAAGCCAGCGTGTACAATCTTCAGCATGAGAAATCTCTGGCAAACAGTAGAAAAACCGATCTTTATCCTGGCGCCTATGGAAGATGTGACAGATACCGTCCTCAGGCAAGTGATTGCCCGCTGCGGCAAACCGACTGTTTTCTTTACCGAGTTTACCAATGTTGAAGGCATGTTTTCCAAGGGCGCTCAGTTTGTGAACCAGAGGCTACGCTATACGGAAGTAGAGCGGCCTATCGTGGCCCAGATCTGGGGGACGCAGCCTGAAAACTTCTTCAGAGCGGCCAAAAAACTGATTGAGATGGGTTTTGACGGCATCGACCTGAATATGGGCTGTCCCGCGTCCGGCGTGGCCCAAAAAGGCGCCTGTTCTGGACTGATTAATAACAGGCCCCTTGCCAAAGAGATAATCGATGCTACCAAAGAAGGGGCCGCCGGTATCATCCCTGTCAGCGTCAAGACAAGGCTCGGCTATCGCGTCATTGATTTTGAGTGGATCAACTTCATTCTTGAACAAGAGGTGGCCGCGCTGACCGTGCATGCACGAACTGTTTCCGAGATGTCGAAAGTTCCGGCCCACTGGGATAAGCTGAAAACTGTCGTTGAGATGCGCAATGCGCGGCAAAGTAGCACGCTGATTATCGGAAACGGCGATGTGAAATCGCTCAGCGACGCCAGGCAAAGAGTGGCAGAAGCCGGAGCTGATGGAGCCATGATAGGCAGAGGGATTTTTGAGAACCCCTACCTCTTTGCAGAGACTATGACGATAAGTGATAAAACGCCGCAAGAAAAAATGCAGCTTTTGCTTGAACACATGCGGCTCTGGCAGGATACCTGGGCAGATAGCAAGCATTTTCCGCCCCTGCGTAAATTCTTTAAAGTCTACGCGAACGGTTTTCCGGGAGCGCAGGAATTACGCATGCAATTGATGGAGACGCAGAACCCTGAAGAGACAGAGTGTGTAGTGGCGACATTTCTGCACTCACTCTCTTCTTGATCTGATCTACGCCAGCACTACTCCAATCACATAAGCGACATATATCCCCAGCAAGAGGCCGCCCATCACGCAGGGAATCTTCCCATACCAGATGAGGGCCAGGAGCACGAGGTGAACACCGACCATGACCGGCAGGGCAACAACTGTTACATGGGGGTCCACAGGTAGGGAGTGGATGGTGGCGGCGAGACCCAGCGTCACGAGTAGATTGTAGGCGAAGGAGCCGAGGATGCCGCCCACCAGGATGTCTGAGCGTTTCTTGCGAGCTGCGCTGACCCCCAGCGCGATCATCTCGGCGCCTGTGCCAAGCGAGACGATAGTTGCGCCCACGGCCCCCTGGCTCAGGCCCACTACCTGTGCCAGACGGAGCGCGCCCTCCACAATCGCGGGACCGCCGACCGCCATCGCCGCCAGGCCACCAACAGTCAGCAACACAGGTCTCCAACGGAGGCGAGGGCGCGGTTGCTGATTGTCGTCATCGTCCTTGTCATCATCGTCATCTGCTTCAAGCTCGGCCATACGTTTGATGGCCTCCCGATCTGTGCGGAACAAGAAGATGGTGTAGCCTACGAACACGATCAACAGAAATAGCCCTTCAAGCTGCGTGACCACACCCAGGTAGAGCAGCACAATGGGGATGATCGATACCAGGGTTGCTATGAGAGCTTGCCGGCGCACGCGGCGATCAATGACCATAGGGGTGATCAAGGCGGAGAGACCCAGAGCAGCGGTGATGATCGTCACATTGGTGCCAATGACATTGCCTATGGCGAGGGTGGGGGCGCCGCGCGCAGAGGCTATGGCGGCTGTCAGCATCTCCTCCGGCTCCAGTCCCGCCAGCAGCACACCCAGCACCAGGGCGCTGACGCCCAGGGCCTGTGCCAGGTCTCCCGCGCCATCGAGAAACCAGTCTGCCCCCAGCACCAGGAGCAAGATGCCGCTGCCAAGCAGCCCAAGAGCTATGAAGAGTGGGAGCATCGCCTTTCCCCTCCTCCGTCCAGAGGAGTTGCTAGCAAACAGCCAGCAACAGATTGGGCCTGCCGGGGTCCATCTATCGTCGTGTGTTGCGCTGGCCTGGTTGCATACATAGCTCTCCCCATTATTATGATAACTTATTATACTATGATATAGGAATATATGTTGTTGGGCTGTTAGGAGGATTTATTATGGAAGATATACAACTTGTCATTCAACTGGCGCCGATGCTGCGCCTCCCACAACTTGCGCCAGAGCAGGTGGCTGTGGAGCGGGCCAGGCAGAGCACTCTCCTGACGTACTGGACCGTGAGAGAGCAAGATATGGCTCCCTCGACGGTACCGAACGAGATGCAGACTCCCCCCATTGCTCCGGTTTTTCCGGACTGCTCTGAGGTGCCTGCCACTCCCATACCTGAAACGTTGAAGATGCCTGCTCAGGCGACATCAGCTCAAGACGCGCCCGAATAGGCTAGCCGGCAATACGGCCAGAGCGCACAGGTTGCGCCCTGACCGTATTGCCTGCTACAATGAAAGAACATATGTGTCACACTATCACCCCTATGGGTTATGACCCATTTGAGGCCGGGACTTCATCTAATTGGTGGACTGGCCGATGAGAATGTAGGGGGTCGGGACCTGGGTGTATGAAAAAGTATCTCACAAGGCTGGCCAGTGCTGGAAGGGGCTGGTTGCTTGTGCTATGGATATATGCATGTGTATGCTGGCATTTCTGGATCTGGCGTCTACACTTCTGGCAGCGGCGCAATCACTTTAAGGGAAGTAACGATACTACTATGAAACAGACCCTGCTCCTTATTCGGCACGGGCAAACAGCATGGAACGTTGAGCATCGCCTGCCTGGACAGTTACCAGGCGTCGCGTTGAATGATGTCGGGCGACAGCAGGTAGCTCGTCTGGCGGACGCTTTGAGCGTGCTGCCGATCAGCGCTATTATCAGCAGTCCATTGGAGCGCGCGCGCGACACCGCGGAGATCATTGCGCAGTGCCGCAATCTCAGCGTGCAATTAGAGCCACACCTGATGGATACCGCTATAGGCCGCTGGGCAGGACATAACTATGAGGAACTGAATAAAACCGACCCCGAATGGAAAGCCTATGTGCGCGATCCTACGGTAGCGCCTGCTGCGGATATCGAGACGTTCCCCCAGGTGCAGCAGCGGGCGGTTGCTGCTGTTGAACGCTGGCGTACACTGGAAACAAGCGGTGCCTACCCCGCGTTTGTGGCGCATGCCGATGTTGTCAAGTTGCTGCTGGCGCATTATACAGGGTTAGAGGCGGGACGCGCCGGTTCGTTGTTCATCGATAATGCCTCTGTGAGCCTCGTTGAACTGGAACCTGAGCATCACCCGCGCGTGGTCGCTATGGGCTGGAACCCGCGCCCTGGCTGGTTGAAGCTCCCGCTTCCGGAGCCTGAAGCCGCGAAACAGGCTGAGGCGGACCAGCCCAGAGGCATTGTACAATAAGGAAAGCAATACAATGTATAGATGGTGTAGAGCAAGGAACGTTGGGGCGACGGCTTGTTTCGCCCACGGGAAGGGAAGAAGAGTATGTTCGATCCACGTGATCCCTATGAACGCCATTGGTGGCATTATGAGTCGCGTCGGCCGCTCTCGATGGCGCAGATTATCGCTCTGGGCAGCGTCGATGTAGAGACGGCGGCGCTTATCTGGGTAATGCTGGAGCATGGCGCCTCGCTCACCGTGGCCGGCCCCACCGATCCCCAGCCGGGCGTGGGCAAGACAACTACCTTGAACGCTCTGCTCCAATTTCTTCCCGAGGGGACCGCCCTGGCATATATGTCCGGTATGTATGAGAACTTCGCCTTCACGCGCGTGCCCGATCTTGATTCCACGACTACCTATGCGCTCTGCAACGAGGTCAGCGATCACCTGCCCATTTATATGTGGGGCCGTGTGGCGCGCCGCTATCTCAAACTCCCTGCTCAGGGCTTTCATATCGCTACCAGCGTGCATGCCGATACGCTTGATGACGTGATCACGATGTATCGCGATGACCTGCGCCTGGACCCTCAGGATATGCGCCGCCTGGGCTTGATTATCAATATAGGCCTGACGGGCCGCGTCTATCCGCCCCGTCGTCGCTGGTTTACCACGCATTTCTTGCAGCCCTCGCCTGATCCCAACGACTCCGACGCTATTGTGCCGCTGCCCCTCTCCCTGTGGAACAGCTACGATGATACCTTCGAACTCGCCGATCAGTCCCTGCTCGATGAACTGGCGCAGATCGCCGGTCTCACCTGCCAGGAGTTCAATGCCCAGTTTAAGCAGCGCGCCGACTGCCTGCGCGAGCTGTCGCAGGGTCATGGCGCCGATATGCGCGAGATGTACGATGCCATAGAGAAGCTGCATCAGGGCAAGAAAAAGCCTCGGCCGTGAAATATATTTAATGGTCATCTGTGTTTTCATCAATGAGAAACAGTGCCTTTATGAAACAGAAAGGCAGAAAGGAGGACATCTCATGCTCGCAAACAAGCAATTAGCCGTAAGCGAAGGCCGCTGGACTCGAATCTGTGATGAACGTCGCTGACAACCAGAAAGGAGCAGTAATTCAGTATGCCATATTCAGTAGCCATGCTGAGCATTCATACGTCTCCGCTGGATATGCCGGGACGTACCAAAGATGCAGGCGGCATGAACGTCTATATACGCGAACTGGCGCGCGAACTTGGAAGTCGCCAGGTCCATGTCGATATCTTTACACGCTGGACAGAGCAGGACAGCCCGCAGATCGTTCAGCTTGACCACAATGTACGGGTTATTCATATCAAGGCCGGCCCGCGTGCCGCTCTTGACAAACAGGACCTTCCTCATTACCTGTCGACCTTCGCGCGGAACATCGACGCATTTCGTTCTGCCGAGGCCAGGAAGTATGACATCCTCCACAGTCATTACTGGCTCTCCGGTGTAGCTGCGCTGGACCTGGCGCGACGCTGGGATGTGCCCCATGTGGCTATGTTTCACACCCTGGGACGCCTGAAGCAACTGGCGAACCCTGATGCGCCTGAGCCTGCGCTGCGCCTGGAGATGGAGCGCCACCTGCTCCAGCAGGCCGATCGCATCATTGCCTTCACCGCCGATGAGCGCGCGCGCATGATTCGCTATTGCGCCGCCCCTCCTGGACAGATCGATGCTATCCCCTGCGGGGTCGATCTCCAACACTTCGTACCTCAGGATCGCCAGCAGGCGCGCCAGAGCCTCGGCCTGCCGTTGCAGCAGCCGGTAGTCTTGTTCGCCGGCCGGCTTGATCCGTTCAAGGGGCCGGACCTGCTGCTGCGCGCGGCGGCGATGATGCGCGA
>JBDTHH010000767.1:0-2721 GCA_039937055.1 Ktedonobacteraceae bacterium
AAATACTATATTACCAAGTTCGTCTATATTTGTACATACCAGCGGTTGTGCTGCCTGTTTATCTTCTCCACCATTCGCCCCCGACGGTCCTGGCGCGCGGTAGAGTTCAGCTTGTACCCCTGCAAAGGCGTCCACGCTCTCTGTGGAATCGGCACTGGTGATGATACCAAGCAGGATATAGGCTCCATTGCTGGCACGCGAGAGGTGCAGGGAGAGATCGATGTGTTCCGCGTGGTACTGGCGAGGCCAGGGGGCCGGGGTGGTATCGCCGCGCACAACCAGTTGCGCCTGCTGCCTGACAAGGGTTGCGGCGACCCGGCGCAGCGGTGAGACAGGCGTGGACGCCAGAAGTGGCTCTTTCATGAAACGGCGCGTCTCCGCGACTTCCTGTGTACACAAGGGACATTCACGAATATGGGCGGCGATGCGCTGCCTCTCGTCTCCCGCCAGCAAACCGGCGCAATAATAGCTCAACTGCGAGCCAGCGGGACACTGGCGGCGGTACAGATGTGAAACCAGGAATGTTTGAGTATCCTTGTATGTGGCAAGTCGCTGCCGGCAGATTTCACACTGCTCAAGATGCCTGCTCGCCTCTGGAGATAATGCCTCATCATCGAGGGCTAATCGTAACAGTTCCTCATCATCAGGGGCTAAGGGGTGCAAACAGTCCATCATTCATCTTCCTCATTCGCAGCATGGCACGCAGTGGCCTGATACCTGGCTACACAATCAACACGCCTCGATAGGTTTGTGTCGTTGTATAAACGCTTTGGGAATATGTTTTTGCACACCGCTTTTCGCTAGCATTCTGCCTTGTTATCGTGATTGTACACCGGTAGAAACGCAGTATATTACTCATGAGTATCCAGCCGCCAGCGAATCTGATCCATGTTACGCACGAGGCGTTCTAAGATGTTGCGCCGCAGCCGGTAGACCTCGCGCACCTCGCTGAACTCCTGTGAACAATAGCGCACGATCTCCCTCGGCTTCAGGCCACAGTGGAAGAGGAGATAGGCCAGGCGCTGTTCTCGCTCGTGGGGCAGCAGGCTATGCAGGATCTCCCATAGCTCGCTGCCGTCATCTTCAGGCTCATCCGCGACCGGCTCTCCTGGATGGCCGGGATCTAACAAAGGCGCCTCCTTTGGTCGTGAATACATGCGCAAAGTATCCATGATCGCACCGTTCAAGCTGGCCCGCAGGTAACTCAAGGCCGCCGCCAGCGTATTGAATTCGAGCTGCTGGTTGTGGGCCGTCGCCTGCCAGAAACGATCAAAGGCCTGGGCCACATAGTTCTCTTCGCTGTCCAGGCGCAAGGCTATCTCTCGCCTGGAATGACGGCGCATCCAGCCGCGCACAACAGGGGAAAAACGCTTCTGCAACAACTCCCAGGCGCTCTGGTCCTGTTGCAACATGGCACGGCGGAAAAGCTCCAGACAATACTGGTCGCTTGGTGGTTCGCCGCGGCTATAATTGTTGACCTCGCTGACACAGCGGTCCGTGAGCGCCGTTAAGCTCATCGTCCCAGGTAGATCTTCCATATTGATACTCATTGCTCTCGACCTACTTTCCTTCAGTACCATTTATGCAATGATTCCGCATGACACAACCATAGTAAGATAGACGTACAACGCCATGGCGTCTTAAAGCCCCGTTCTTCGTAGCTGCGTGATTTATCACGCCTGGGATGGCTTCACACGCGTGATAAATCACGCAGCTACGAAGAACTGACGATTTCCGAAAAGCCCTGATAAGGGCAAGATATCCTTGCCGCTCATCCCAAAAACATGTATACTATTTACGTATAGTATAGATGGATCTACCCGGTTTGGATATGTCGCACGTAACCAACGCAACGTGACCATTTACACAAAAAGGTCTGAGGTGGTTGCCATGAGCAAGCGCGTTCTACTGGGCATAGACACAAGCCTCTCCCCCGCCACAAAGCACGCGCTTCACAAGGTCAGCGAACTCATCCAGCAGGCCACGTCGCTCCATCTGGTCCTCCTGAACGTGATCCCGATCCCCTACGCGGTCTCACCCTCGCTGGGCATGTATGTGGGACAGGTGCAACCGTTAAGCGTCACCGGCGATCAACGTGCCGAGGCCGAAGACGCGCTACGACGCGCGCGCACGGAGGTGCAGAAACAGGGCATTGCCGCCGAGCGCATAGAGGTACTGATCCGCGTGGGAGAGCCGGCCCACGAGATTGTGAAAGCCGCCAGAGAGCTAGGTGCTGAGTTTATCGTTATCGGCACTCGCGGTGACTCCTGGCGGCAGAAGATCCGGCGCTTCTTTGTCGGCAGCACTTCGCGCCGCGTGCTCCAACTGGCATCCTGCCCAGTAATGCTAGTTGTCACCCCTCAGATGCCAGCCCCCTCGGACCTGGTGGCATGGTACGAGAAAGCCATCGCCTCTTACCTGCGAGAGCACACCAGCGCCCTCACGATCTTCACTCCCCGCGAAGCCGCCTCCCTGTTCATCCCTCCACACAAGAAAAAAGCCGGTCGCAAAGAGATCGCCGCCGCCACCCTCGCGCTCGAACACCTGGTGAGCAGCGGCGCCCTCTGTCGCCACGAAGTCAAAGGCGAACTACGCTACGTCAACGATTAAGATGAAATACGCTACAATCAACGATTAAGGATACAGGAAAGGTAGGGGCGCCGTTTACAAGCCCGCTCGTACCCGATGACATCACGATCTCACCGGCGAGCAGGCGGGCTT
>JBDTHH010000768.1:0-6380 GCA_039937055.1 Ktedonobacteraceae bacterium
TTTCTCAGAAAAGATGTTTTCATCCAAAACAGGGTAGTCTCTACCTAAGTGTCTCACGGGAGGGTGCGGTAACTGCTGTCTGCGCTGGTTCGTCTGCGCCCTACCCTCTCATAGGCCCGGCTTGCCAGTTATGTTAAACTATGCATAATGATATATGATAACACAGCATTATTGCGTGTTTGAAAAATCACTCTCTTCCACGTATATATATGGTAAGGTGTAGATGGTAGGGGCGCGGTTTACAAGCCCGCAAAGCCCGTGTAGGAGCGGCGTCGCAGATCTCTCGTCATGGTCAAGGAGGAAGGGGATAGGGGCCTGTGAGGGGCTTCCGTCCCGGCTATACGTTATGGGTACGAAACGTTGTGTCTATTGCCGGAGGCTATCACCGGCGGATGCGGAATTTTGCAAGCGCTGCGGGCATTCCTTCACACCATCGCTTCCCAGGAACTCGCAGGGGAGGATGCGTGCGACCAGGCGCTCGGTCCCGCCGGCATCGCCACACCGCGTGGGGCATCATTCGGGGCTGCATCCCGAAGATCAGCCGTACCAATCAAGTCTGATGCCGGTGGCGCCGCCCGCGAGCGGGAGAACCGGTACCATAGACTTCGAGCAACAGCGCCCTGCTCAGAAAGAGCCGGAAAAAATCATCCTGCCTTCGGCTGTGACGCCACCACCGGCACAGCCTCCCACGCCGCCGCCGGCACCACCCCCGCTCGTGCTCCCCCCGCTCCCGCCTCCACCTGTGCGCTGGTCGTCATATCTGCCGCCGAAGCCGCGGCCGCAGAGGCGTGTGATCCCGACCTTCCTGATCCTGACCTGCCTGCTGCTACTGATGACCGTCAGCTTCCTGGCGTATATGTTTATTAGCAAGAAGCCTGAACCCATCGCGGCGACCGCTGCCCTGACGGCAACCCCGGCACAGTTGCGCGTGGGCGATACCTTCAAGCTAGCGGGCAACGGTTTTGGCGCGAACGACACCATCGACTTCACCCGCGATCTCCGCGTCACGGTCACCAACGACAGCGGGCAGCCGTTGCGGGTACACACCAATGGCGCGGGGGCCTTCGAGGTGCAGGTGAGTGTGACCGCGGACTGGACGCCCGGCCAGCACAGATTATATGCCGCTGACGAGAGGCAATTGCTCAGCGTCTCGACGACGATTATCATCGAGAAGCCCTCGACGGCCCAGCCGCGCCTGCGCCTATCCGATACCCAGGTCGATCTTGGCGCCGACATCCCCGGCGCGCTCACGCGCGAGAACATCACACTCGGCAATAGCGGCGGCGGCGCGCTCACCTGGCAGGCCAGCAGCAATCAGCCCTGGCTCACGGTTGCGCCGGGCAGCGGCACATTCTCCGGCAGCTCAGTTGTGTCGATCATCGTCAATCGTGGGACGTTGACGCCGCAGACCTATAGCGGCGCGCTCACATTTAGCCAGCAAGGAAGCGTTGATACGCAGGTTCTGACGGTGAAGATGATTGTCAATGCGGCACCCGGCACGTTGAGCGTCCTGCCCGCGTCGCTGAGCTATTCGGCCAGCGTGGGACAGAATCCGCCGGTTCAGGCAATTACCGTCCAGAACAGTGGTGGACAGCCGCTCGACTGGAGCAGCGTGGTTACCACGGGCAACGGCGCGACCTGGCTCAGCATCAGTCCCGCCAGTGGACATCTTGAGCCTGGCGCCAGCGCGGCGGTGAGCGTGAGCGTGCAGGTCCAGCAACTGGCGGTGGGCCTGTATCAAGGCGCAATCAGTTTCCAGGGAGGCGTCAACCGGCAGGTCAGCGTGAGCTTGAGCGTCGTCGCGCCGGGCAACCTGGTGGCATCACCGCCGTCGCTGAATTTCACCGCCATCGTGGGCCAGAGGCCAGACGCCCAAGCCATCACTCTGCAAAATAGTGGCGGTCTGCCGCTCGATTGGACCGCCAGAGCCAGCACAAGCAGTGGTGGAACGTGGCTGAGTGTCTCCCCGGCCAATGGCCATCTTGAGGCGGGCGCGAAGGTCCCTATCAATATTAGTGTGAGCGCGACCTCGCTCACGCCCGGCTCCTACCAGGGAACGGTGACCCTCACTTACGGGACCAGCATAAAAAAGGTCCCGGTATCCTTGACCGTCAGCCCGCCTCCCGTGCCGGCCATCGGCCTGAGCGCCAGGTCTATGACATTCACGACGCCGCACGGTATAGACCCCGATGCCCAGACCTTTACCATCACAAACACAGGAACCGCCACACTGAACTGGAGCATCAGTGAAGACAGTAACGGAACCTACTATGCCCCGGCTCTGCCTGCCACCGGCAGCCTGCCACCTGGCCAGAGCGCTACCATCTTCATAGCTCCCACCGTCGCGCAGGCCGATGCCAACACAACCATCACCGCCGTAGTCACGATCTCCGACAGCGACTCCGGCAACACGGTCCAGAGCCAGCAGGTGACGGTGACCATAATGGTAACAGGGTGAGATGTAGGGGCGCCGCTGCATCTCACCCTTGTCGACACCTGCTCTCTATGCTACTATAGAATACATAATACGATCTGGAGGATAGAGTAGTGCCAACCATTACGTTTGTACGTGAGAATGTACAGGTTGAAGTCCCTGAAGGCAATCATGTGCGCTATCCGGCGCTGGAGAACGATGTGCCGGTGTACTGCGGTATGTGGAAGTTCCTGAACTGTCACGGCAATGGGCTGTGTGGAACTGATCGTGTAGCCGTCTCTCCAAGTGACAACACCGGTCCCCTCACTTTTATGGAGAAGTTCTGGCTGCGGAACGATTTGAAGAAGAATCCCAATATGCGCCTGGCCTGCCAGGTTGAGGTCTTCGGCAATGTGTCCGTTGACACGCAGTGTAAGAGCTAAGAGCTAGGGAAGATTCTGGCTCAGCGTGGTCTCATCGACCGGGCCGACAACGTGCAGGCGAATGATGCCCTGGCGGTCGATGAAGTACGAGGTGGGGGTGGCATTCACGTTGTAGAGCGTCTCTACCTGCTGGTTGTGGTCCAGCACAATAGGGTAGGTCAGGTGCCGGGTCTGAGCAAAGCTCGTGGCGGTCTGCGCATCGTCGAGGACGTTCACCCCCAGGATCACGCTATCTTTGCCAGACGCGCGCCGGGTGGCGTAGAATTGCTGCATGCCGGGTATCTCCGCGAGACATCCGGGGCAGGTGGCGTACCAGAAGTTGAGCAGCACAGGCCGGCCACGGTAATCGCTCAGGCTGATGCGCGCGCCGCCAGGCGCGTTGAGTGTGAAGTTGGGCGCAGCATCCCCCACCTCCAGGCCCACACGCGGGCCTGAACCGTTATGTGTGGGTGATCCAGTGCCGGTGCCAGGCAGGCTCGCCGGTGTGCCAGGCAGTAGTACCCCGATCATGATGATAGCGAGCGTGCCGAGCGCGACCAGCACGATCAAGCCGCGCGTAACCAGCGTGGCGACGCTCCTCTGGGGAGACAGTGGCGATTCTTGTTCCGGTGTAGTATTTGCCATGATGATAGTATAGCATATGGGTGCCCGTGCCTGATATGTAAGCACGTGGTGCAGAAGACGTAGGGGCGCGGTTTACAAGCCCGCCCGTTACCTTACGCGATCTCGGGACTGGTAGATCGCGTAAGGTAACGGGCGGGCTTGTAAACCGCGCCCCTACTGGTATCCGGCGGGGGCGGCTTCGATGGAGCCGGTTTCGATCATGATTTTGCGCAGGTGTTTGGCGTCGATGGTTTCGTATAGTCGCAGGTCGTGCGCAATGCGATCGAGCGTGGCATGGTGTTGGGCGAGCAGGGCGACGGCGCGCCGGTATGCTTCCTTGACGATGCGATCCACCTCCTTGTCAATGACGGTGGCGGTCTTCTCGCTGTACTCGCGGGAGCCATTTGCCAGGACGGTGCCCGCGAAGGGGTCCTCGCGCTCGCTAAATGAAAGTGGGCCGAAGATCGCGCTCATGCCCCAGCGGGTCACCATCTGGTACGCGATGGCGGTGACGCGCTGCAAGTCGTTCTCCGCGCCCGTGGTGATGCGTCCGATGGCCACCTCCTCGGCGGCGCGGCCGCCCAGGGCGGTCACCAGTTGGGCCTCCAGGTACGATTGAGAGTAGTTGTAGCGGTCGTCGAGCGGGGTGTACTGCGTCACGCCAAGGGCCTGGCCGCGCGGCACAATGGTGACCTTGCTCACCGGGTCAACGTTCTCAGTCAGGATGCCTGTCAGGGCGTGCCCGCTCTCGTGATAGGCCACCACGTTCAGGTCCTCTTCGGTCAGCACCAGCGGACGTTCGGCGCCGATGATGATCTTGTCAAGCGATTCGCTGAAGCAGGCCTGGTTCACGGCATCCAGGTTGCGGCGCGCGGCCAGCAGGGCCGCTTCGTTGACGAGGTTCGCGAGGTCCGCGCCCACCATCCCCGGCGTCGAGCGCGCCACTGCGGTCAGATCAACATCCGGCCCCAGCGGCACTTTGCGCGTGTGGATCTTGAGGATGGCCAGGCGACCGGTCCAGTCGGGGCGGTCTACTGTCACGCGGCGATCGAAGCGACCGGGGCGCAGCAGGGCTTTATCCAGGCCATCGGGCCGGTTCGTCGCGCCAATCACGACGACGGCCTGGCGCGTATCGAAGCCGTCCATCTCGACGAGCAACTGGTTCAGCGTCTGCTCGCGCTCGTCGTTGCTGTTGATGCTGGAGCCGCGCTGGCGGCCGACGGCGTCGATTTCGTCGATGAAGATGATGCTGGGGGCGGCCTTCTTTGCCTGGTCGAAGAGGTCACGCACGCGGCTGGCGCCGACGCCGACTAGCACCTCGACGAACTCGGAGCCGCTCATTGAGAAGAACGGCACACTGGCCTCGCCGGCGACGGCGCGCGCCAGCAGAGTCTTGCCGGTTCCCGGAATGCCCACCAGTAGCACGCCGCGCGGGATCTTGCCGCCCAGCCGCTGGAACTTCTGGGGTGTGCGCAGGAACTCCACAATCTCAACGAGGTCGTTTTTGGCTTCGTCAACACCGGCGACATCCGCGAACGTCGTGCTCGGTCTATCTTCCAGCACCAGCTTGGCGCGACTCTTGCCGAAGCTGAAGATGTTCTGCTGGCTCTGGGTGGCGCGGCGCATAATGAAGATGCCGATACCGATCAACAAGATCCACGGCAGGATGCTCAGCAGGCTGAGCAAGAAGTTATTGTCGTTCACCGGTTTCGCTTGAAACTGCTGGACATTATATTGGATCAGCAGGTCGGTGAGCTTGGGGTCCCCGTTGGGTATCTGCGTAAAGTGGTAGAACTTCGAGGTCTTTTTGCCACCGGTAGAACTGTTGTCGGAGACTGTGATGGCGCTATAAAGCTCGCCCG
Organism: Ktedonobacteraceae bacterium; assembly: GCA_039937055.1. Classification (GTDB taxonomy): domain Bacteria; phylum Chloroflexota; class Ktedonobacteria; order Ktedonobacterales; family Ktedonobacteraceae; genus JALYTT01. Next base: position 5,322 of record JBDTHH010000768.1, read on the forward strand.
TCACATCCTGGCCCTGGAAGATGGCCGTCTTGACGTTTCCACTGGTAACTTGCTGGTAAAAGGTGCTGTAGGGTACTTCGATGGTATTCTGGGCGTTGCTGTTCGAACTTTGAAAAAAGTACTGCAGAAGGTACCAGCCCCCCAGCAACACGACGATAATCAGCAAGGAGCGCACAAATAGCGACATCATGCTGTTTGGTTGGGTACCCCCACCATTGTTGCTGCCGTTGTTCCCGTTATTTGGGCGTGGATTTCCCCCTGGTCCCTGGTCATTGGGGTTGCGCTGGAACATATATGAAGCCTGAGCATCCATAAGTCAGACCCGCTTTCTTAGGTGTGTTCTGCGACCACTGCTATGTGGCACAAAGATATTATTCCGTGTCTATACATGATACACTCACACGTGTGCCTTCGTCCACTTTTTGCTAGAGGGCCACCCTGCGTGATGCCGTCGTTTCAGCGAATGCCGTTGGCAGCAATGGGCAAGCCAGCACCCCTACACGATATACGATTGCGCACCCGCAATGTTACAGGGATTGGCAGACGCGTGCTGGCCGTTGTACCTTCCATAATAGAGACGCTGCCGCTGAGGACTTCGTATAGTTTTACATCCCATGATGTCTCCTCTACGTCGTATAATTTGAATAGGCTACGCTTGAAATAATTATAAATGAGAAGAGGTACTCTACTGTGCAACATCATTACGCGTTAATTGTGGGCATAGATGCCTACCATGATAGCGCGCACTTCACTCACTTGCCGTTTGCCCAGGCGGATGCTCAGGCGCTCTATGAACTCTTGATTGATCCAGAGCGTGGGGGCTGGCGGCCGGAGAATGTGGTGTGCCTGACGGGGGAGGCGGCGACGCGCGATGAGGTTGAGGGGCAGTTGCGCGAGCTATGCCTGGTGCGCGCGCGCCAGCCGCAGGACGTGGTGTTCCTGTACTTCGCGGGCCACGCGTTTCTCGATTCCGCTACCCTGGATGGCTACCTGGCGCTCCAGGCCACGCGCGCCGACCGCCCCACGACTGGCCTGCACCTGCCTACACTGGTCGATCAC
>JBDTHH010000769.1:0-3767 GCA_039937055.1 Ktedonobacteraceae bacterium
TTTCTCGTTGGGCTCCCGGTCGCGCAGCTCCGACTTAATGTTGAAGTTGCCCAGTCCCTCGATGTGGGCTACCACGCCCTTGCTGGGCCCCATTCCAATAACCGAGGGCACGGCGTGATCGAAGCCAGCGTCACCGGCACCTTCAGCGGCGACCACCGCCTGACGGTCCTGTATCACGACGAGGTGGTTGCCGACCTGTCTATGGAATTCCTGCATGCTGGCCGCCCTGAGAGAATACTGGAGGCGGTGTGGACGGAACAATTTATAGGGGCGCATGCAAGGGGCGCTCTGGTTGCGCAGGCCGGGCGCACGCAAGGAGCGCCCCTACACGCGCCGACCGGGCGCACGCAAGGAGCGCCCCTACACGAAAATTACGCCGACATCCTTCTGGCACTGTTGGGGCATCCTACGATTGCCTCCAAGGAGACGGTGGTGCGGCGTTACGATCACGAGGTGCAGGGGGCGACGGTGCTGAAGCCGCTGGTGGGGAGAGCGGGCAATGGACCGGGCGACGCGGCTGTGTTGCAACCGATCCTTGATCCTGCCACGAACGAACAAACAGGCGCCGGGATTGTGCTTGCCAATGGCATTAACCCGCTGTATAGCGCGATTGACCCCTATCACATGGCGCTGAACGCGGTTGACGAGGCCCTGCGCAACCTGACGGCGGTGGGCGGCGATATCGAGCGCGCGGCCATCCTCGACAATTTCTGCTGGGGCAGTCCCACCGACCCCGCGCAGTTGGGCATGCTGGTGCGCGCCGTCAAGGGCTGCCACGATGCCGCCGTTGGTTTTGGCACGCCCTTCATCTCCGGCAAGGATAGCCTCAACAACGAGTACCGCGTTGCCGGCCAGCGCCTGCCGGTCATTCCCACACTGCTCATCTCGGCGGTGGGCGTGATCGACGATGCCACTCGCACTGTCGATATGTCGCTGAAAGCCGCGGGCAACCGGCTCTACCTCATAGGCGCGACGCGCAACGAACTGGCGGGGTCGCATTACGCGGAGATTGGGTGTACACTTCCTATAGATACAGCGGTGCCGCAGGTTGACGTGAGCAGCGCACGCGTCACGATGAAGGCTTTGGGCGAGGCCATTCGTAGTGGGCTGACACTCGCCTGCCATGATCTATCGGAGGGCGGCATGGCTGTGGCCGCCGCTGAGATGGCGTTGGCCGGCCTGCTGGGTCTGCACCTGGATTTAGATAGCATCCCTGTTGCGCATGGGCCGGCGACAGTGCCCGTTGAGATCGACGCCATCTTGCTTTTCAGCGAGTCTCCCTCACGCTTCCTCGTCGAGGTCGCGCCGGAACAGCGAGCGGCTTTTGAGGCGCATATGCAACGTGCCCCGATAGTTTACGCGGAGGTCGGCAGCGTCACAGATACGGGGCGCTTCGTCATCGTGCGCAACGAGGAGACGCTGATCGATCTCCCGGTAGAGGCGCTGCAAGCCGCCTGGAAAGGGGAACAGCCATGATGAAACGCGCTCTTGTGCTGCGCGCTCCCGGCATCAACTGCGACCGCGAGACGGCTCACGCCTGTCACCTGGCGGGCTTTGACACTGAGCTTGTGCATATCAATCAGTTAATCAAGGAGCCTGATCAGTTGCTGGCCTACGATTTCCTGGTGCTGCCCGGCGGTTTCTCGTATGGCGATGACCTGGGCGCGGGCACGTTGCTTGCCAGGAACCTGACGGTCCACCTGGGCGCGCAGTTGCAGCAATTCATCGACGAGGGGCGTCCCGTACTCGGCATCTGCAACGGCTTCCAGGTGCTCGTGCGCGCGAGCCTGCTGCCTGGCGGAGTCAGCATACCAGCCAGTCTGACCACTAATGCCTCAGCGCAGTTCGAGTGCCGCTGGATCACGCTGAACGTTGTGCCCGGCCCGTGCATCTTTACCGAGGGGATAACGCAGGCGATCACGTTGCCTGTGGCCCACGGCGAGGGCCAGTTCGTGCTGGCCGACTCCGGGCAGGCGGCCACATTGCAGGCACAGGGGCAGGTCCCGCTTGTCTATAACGCTGAGACCTACCCGGCCAACCCCAACGGCTCCGCCGGCAACATCGCGGGCGTGTGCAACGTCAGGGGCAACGTCCTCGGCCTGATGCCTCACCCCGAACGCTACGTCCGCGCCCTCCAGCACCCACAGCGACACGGCACGCCAGGTGGCGATGGCGACGGCCTGGCGATTTTCAAAAATGCGTACCGCTACGTATCAACCTCAGTAGGGATGCGCTCGATCGTGCCTGGAGGCCAGCACGCCCCGCGCGCCTACGCGGAGAGTGGCGTCAATATCGGTGCCGCCGAGCAGGCCAAAAAGCTCATGCGTGACGCTGTGAAAGCCACGCAGGGCATGCATGTTCTGGCGGGGATGGGGGCGTTCGCCGGCGTCTTCGACATGAGCGCCTACCAGCAGATGCGCAGGCCCGCGCTGGTGGCCTCGACGGACGGCGTCGGCACCAAGACCTTGCTGGCGGCGCAGGCGCGGCGCTTCGATACCATTGGCCAGGATCTCGTGAACCATTCCGTCAACGATCTGCTGACCCAGGGGGCTACGCCGCTGTTCTTCATGGACTACCTCGCGATGGGCCGGCTCGACGCAGTGCAGGCGGCGCTGATCGTGAGCGGCGTCGCGCAGGCCTGCCAGGAGGCAGGCTGCGCGCTACTGGGCGGCGAGACGGCGGAGATGCCCGATGTCTACCTGCCGGGCGCCTTCGACCTGGCCGGCACCATCGTGGGCGTCGTCGATGCCGGCGCGCGCATCGATGGTGGCGACATTCGACCCGGCGATATCCTGCTGGGCTTGCCATCAAGCGGTCTGCACACTAACGGTTATTCGCTGGCCCGCCGTATCTTCGCTCCCCACGCGCTCGATACGGTCTTCCCTGAACTTGGGGAGCCGCTGGCGGATGCCCTCCTGCGACCTCACCGCAGCTACCTGCATGAGGTCCAGGCACTGCGCGAGTACCAGCACATCACCATCAAAGGCATGGCCCACATCACCGGCGGCAGCTTTGAGGGCAACATCGGCCGTATCCTGCCTGCCAATACGCAGGCCGTGATAGAGACCAGCTCATGGGAGGTCCCGCCGCTTTTTCAGTTGCTCGCTCACCTGGGTAACATACCTCGCGCAGAGATGTACCGCACCTTCAATATGGGCATCGGCATGGTGTTGATCGTCTCACCTGAGACAGTTTCGCAGGTACAGACCATCCTTCCCGAAACAATGACTATAGGACACATTCAAGAGCCTTGTGAGGCAGGCAGCCATGTGGAGGGCAACCTGTATATTTTAGCGCAATAAAGGAGCGTTATGATGATCGATAGACCAACGCCTGGCCCGCTGCTGGCAGAGGGCAAGACGAAGCAACTCTACGCCTATCCTGATGATAGCACCCTGGCCTATATGGTCAGCAAAGATCAGATCACGGCGGGAGACGGTGTGCGCCGCGACACCCTGACAGGCAAGGCGCATTGGAGCACGGTGACGACAGCCAACGTCTTTGGCCTGCTAAACAACGAGGGCATCACTACGCACTTCGTCAGGCAGAGCGACGATGTGACCCTGCTCGTGCGCTGCTGTCAGATGCTGCCTGTTGAGCAGGTCATGCGTCGCATCGCCACGGGTTCGTATCTCAAGCGCCATCCAGAGATCAGCGAGGGCACGCGCTTCGATCCGCTACTCGTCGAAACGTTCCTCAAGGATGACGCCAGGCATGACCCGCAGATCTGGGAGGACGACATCGTGAAGATGGGCGTGGCTATGCTA
>JBDTHH010000770.1:0-7481 GCA_039937055.1 Ktedonobacteraceae bacterium
GGCAATCACCGGGCGACCTATGCGCTCAATCTCCTGGACCAGCGTCGCCAGTTCCTCCGGTTGAGCCAGCGGGTAGGGTACGCTGCGGTACTGCCGGCAGGCGTCGCATACCACCAGCCGCGCTCCCTCATGCGCGAAGGCCAGTGCGTGCGCGCGACCCATGCCTCGCGCCGCGCCGGTAATCAATATTACCCGGTCCTGAAAACGCGCGCTAGTAGACTCCGCAGATACCATCGATGCTAAAGTCTTCGATGATCAACTCTTCCTCAAATTCTTCTTCGAGCAGCGCACCCTCCATAGCTGGCATCTGCGCATCAAGCTCGCCTGCTATCGGCGCCAGTTCTTCCGCCTGTAACAAAGGTTGCTCACTAATAGTAACCGGAGCTTCATTGGTTGTGTATAGCATATCTGCCATTGACTATTCCCCTCGCTTCTGTACTGGCTTGGTTACGATGTCTGTGGTTCAAGCATACCACCAGATGGTGTCATCTACAAGGGGAGTGACTCTGAAAATGCGGTCCCATCCCGCGTAGGGATTCGGCTTGCCGAATCCCTACGCGGGATGGGGGAAGCGTGTCAGAGCACTACCTGTCAATAGATATATGTGGATGAACAAATGCGTAGCTCAGCAGCAGACCAACGATGCCGGCCATGACCGCGGAGCCTAATGTCAGGTGGATGGTCCATGCAACGCCCCAGACGAGGTCCACGGCCAGGAAATACAGCATAAACAGGATCACAGGGACGGTGAACGCGAAGATGCGCAGTTCAAACACACGTTGAGTAGATGGTTCCAGCCACCACAGCAGGAGATCGGCGCTCAGGCCTGCCAGCACCGCCACAGGGATCAGCCAGTAGTGGTCGCTGAGGACTGTCATCAGGGAGAGGCTGATGGTCAGGACGAGCGTGAGTGCCCCAAACGGTAGCCGCCAGCGCCGTATCATCAGTAGGATGCAGCCCATCATCAGTGCCGTTTGCAGCTCAATGCTGGCGACGCCTAACGCCTGACTGTAGAACGGCAGCAACGAGGACGCAGGCACTACGGACCAGACGTAGACAAATGGGTGGATAAACTGGCTAAAGAACGCAAATACAGAGAGGAGCATCGTCTGCGAGAGGATCATTGGCAGCAGCGTGGCCAGGCTGGGCCTTGAGGTGCGATTGGTACGCGCCCAGGCCGCGCGGAATGGGCCCTGGATGAGCAATGTGCCGCCCAGTGCCAGTATCAGGTGAGTTGGACTCAGCAGCGCCGAGACGCCTTTCTCAATGCCAAAGAGCACGTGCCAGGTCAGATCACCGATGCCGCCCAGCGCGAAGATGATGATGCCCAGTAGCGAGAGACCATACCCCACAGGCATGGCTTGCCGCCACGCGCGCCCCCGCCGGTGATACACCACCAGTGCCACGATATGACACAGCGCAACCGCCAGAAAGCCCGAATAGAGGACCGCATGCCAGGGGGTGAAGAACGTCTCCAGGCGGGGAATATGGGCATGCGCCCAGCCATCCAGGAAGAGTCCACCTGTCAACCAGGCCGACGCGATCACTATCATCCAATCGAAAAACCGCCAGCCGGCGGTTTTTCTGGCGGGCGCTACCGCTGGCTCGATGCTCATCAGCGGCAGCGTTGGCTGGGTGATTTCAAGCTCGCCGGGCGTCTCCGTCGATATGCTGACCAGGGTGGTTCGCGCGCTCCTGCGCATGTGCCGTGTCCCTGCACGCTCAACGGGGGTCTCCATAAGCATACCTCTACGCAAAATATGTATCTATTGTAACAGCAGGTCGCGCCTTGCCATCCAGTAGCGTGCCAGCAGCGCCAGTCCGATGATATACGCGACCTCCGCCAGCAGCGCCAGCAACGCCGGCCAACTCAGCACAGCAGTCGTGCCAAGCGCGTAGGATGTCGCCAGGGGGATCAACGGGAGGCGCGTCACACCCAGTACAGCGGCCACCGGGTCGGGACTGGTGCTGGAGTAGAGCATGGCAGCGATCCAGGCCAGCAGCGCGATGCGCGCGGGGCGGCGCGCGATGGGCGCCGAGAAGGCGATCACCAGGGTCGAGACCACGATACAGTTTGCTAGTAGCCCCAGGGCCCCCGGCAGCATATTGCCAAGCGTGGCTCCATCTATGCATACCGGCGTGCAGAGCCTGGCGGTATGGCCATGATAGAGCATCGCCAGCAGTAGCAGCAGCAGGAAAAGTGGTATGCGCAGCACTCCCGTTGCCAGCATGAGGCCGCGAGTATAGGAGCCGCGCGAGGTCAGCCGCGCTAATGGCAGGTACACACGCGCGTTGAGCGCGCGCTGCCCCATCACGATGGTGCCCAGGATGGCGATGGCGCCCAATCCCTGGCCTGCCGTGCCATAGAAATAGGCTACGTTCCCACCAAACTCCAGGAAGAGCGCCGCGTAGAGCAGCCAGACGCAGACGATATCTCCGATAATCCAGCCGCTGCGAATATAGCTACGCAACGTGAAACGGGCAATGGTGAGACTCGGCAGGCGCCAGAACTCCTTCAGTGACAGCGAAAAGTTCGGTGAGGGAAGTGATTGTCCCTGACTGCTCATGCTTGCTCTCCTTTGCTGGCTGTGCCGGCAAGGCCGGCAGCCACAGTGCTGGCGGACGAGGCTTCGTCGGCGGCGCGTGTCGTCTGCACGTATACCTCCTCCAGCGTCTGGCTCAGCGGGTTCAGCGATGTGATGGCGACCCCGGCCTCCACGAGGGCGGTGAGCACCGTGGTCTGGGCCTTGCCGGGGATGCGCAGCAGGTAGCCCTGCGCTTCCACGACCTGCTCCGCGCTTAGCAGGCGTGCTGCGATATCGCTTGCTGATTGCTGGCCGGCGAGCACGATCTCAACTACGTCTTGCGAGTGCAGCAGATCGCTGACGGTCCCGCTCAAGAGCAGCTCGCCGCGCCGCAGGATGCCAACCGAGTCGCACAGCGCCTCGACCTCGGCCAGGTAGTGCGAGCATAGCAGCACCGTCTTACCCTGTTTGCGCAGCGTAGCGATAACCTGGCGCACCTCCCACTGGCTGCGCGGGTCGAGGCCGCTGGTTGGCTCGTCAAGAATCAGGATTTCAGGGTTGGTCAGCAGGGCCTGGGCGATCGCCAGGCGTTGGAGCATGCCCTTGGAGTACGTGCCGATGGGCCGGTCCGCCGCGTCTTGCAGGTTGACCTGCGCCAGCACCTCCGCCACCCGCGCGCGATTGATTGCGTCCCACAGGCCGGAGAGGTTGCCGAGATAGTTGAGGTGGGCGCGCCCGGAAAAGCGCGTCTCAAAGATGGGCCGCTCGTGGATATAGCCGATCCGCGCATGCGCTCGCGCCACCTGCTCCTCACCAAGCATACGCACGTGGCCGGAGGTGGGAAAAATAAAGCCCATCAGCAGGCGCACTAGCGTCGATTTGCCTGCCCCATTCTCGCCCAGCAGCCCGAAAGACATCCCCTGCTCAATGGAAAGCGTCAGGTTATTGAGCGCCACCGCGTAGCGGCCATAGACTTTTGTGAGTTCATTACATTCAATAATCGGCATACTCTCATCCTTCTGGTGTGATCTCTTCGCCAGGTGTTCTCGTAAATGTATAAGCTGATGTGACACTACATTGAGCTATCGTTGGTATTTTTACGTATCGCACGTGTACTCAGCCCTAATTTGCTCGCGATGTTGCTGGATAGTACTTGCTCAATTTCGCTGCTACTAAAGTTTGCTTCCTGGAGAAGGCGAGTTCCCAGCGACAGATCTTCTCTAGATACATAGGGGAAATCGCTTCCGAGCACGAGTCGATCAGCCCCAAAGATCTCACGCGCAAGTATCAAAGCACTACACTGCGTAGTGATCGTGTCTATATACAAGTTATTGTGGCGCAGATAGGAGCTGGGTGGCTGAGATAAATTCCCCCGTGAAGGAGGAAACCAGCGCCACATGTCATCAAGGCGGTCAATCAAGAAGGGGAGGGTACCTGCGAGATGAGGAACCAGCCAGGTGATGTTTGGAAAACGCTCTAATAATCCTGAATAAATGAGGCGGATGAGCACAATGGTATCATCAAACAGAGCGCCTACACCCCACTCCATGCCATAATCGTCCAGGAAATGGGGAACGGTAAAGCCGTCGGGGTGAAAAGATATGATACCCTTCCGCTCGTCCATAAACTGATAGAACGGCTCGAATTGCGCATGGTCGATAGGGAGACCGGCGAAGTGTGTGCATACACCGATACCAACAGCTCCAAGTTCATCGAAGGCGCGTGCTGCCTCGGCAATTGCTTTGTCAACAAATGGGAGCGGTACATTCGCGAAAAGGAGAAACCGATCAGAGTAGCTTTTGATAGCCTCTGTACATGAGTCATTGAAGACGCGCACAATATCTGAGCGCACAACAGGATCAGGATGCCAAATATTATATCCTGCGAGGCTTAAAATCTGAATGTCGATATCTGCCTTGTCCATCATGACGATGCGTTCATCGAGTGCATTCTGAAAGGCAGGGACCTGGGTAATCAGGGGGTCATGAATCGTTGCCTGAATAGCTTCTGCGGCCGGGCTTGTATCGTGAGCCAGAGTGTTAACAAAGCTCATGTACTTGGGAGGATAGAGATGTGCATGTACATCAATTGACATGAAATGTATCTCCAATCTGATCGTAGTAGTGCCTGATCTACAGTATAGCATAGGCATATCAAGAGAGCGTCGAGCCACTCTTAGATAAAGGCCCTTGCGTTACATGACGAAGTTTCTTACCTTGTAGTTCCCACAAATAGCCCAACCGGTTGTCGTTCGACAGAGAGATATGGATATCTTATAGCCATAATTTCACTGGCCTGGTGGCAATGGAACCAGCACATGCTTCTCTTTGCCGCAAAAAAGAAAATGCAGCCCATCTTCTTGGAGAGTAGCACGCACGCATGTGGCCGTATAGGCGCCATGCTGGTAGGCGACTTTGCAGTCGCTATTGATCCCGAAGTGACGTGTATCTACGACTGTGCCATGCCGCGTGACGTATGTCAGTTCCACATCATTGCAAGCGTTATACCCCCACCTGAAGCAGCCCTCCGCTTGCGCCAACTCTGATCGGGAACTGGTGTTGCTCACCACACCGCACTGTATTGAATTGATGGATAGTGGCGCGATCCCATACGGGCTACTATTGCCGCAACCTGAGATGTGTAGCTCATTGGCCTGATGAGTCATACTGTTGCAGAGAAAGATGTCATCCGAAGTTTTCCCGTTGTTATCGGTCTCTATATCGGTGTAGATCAAGCATTGCTGACCGCTTTTCTCAATCGTGATGGTATAACCCTCACCTACATCAGTACCCATGAATGATACGCCCATAGTTGCCGCCTGGCAGCTTTGGTAGGCATCCCAGAAGCATTGCATAACCTGTACAGAGGCTGGCCCATCTGGCACCCTGGGTGCGTATTCGGCCCGTGTAATATTCCCGCATTGCTGTCCTTGTGGCTGCGGGGGAGGAGGCAGGTGCGTCACGATCCACAGCGTATTGCCACCAACGGTGATCAGCAGCGTCACGCCGACGATGATCAAGATGCGTCGGTAGCGCCGCCACCAGCTTCGGGGCAGGGTTTTCTCGGATCTTGTAGGTTCATCCAGTGGAGCCGTCTCCATATAGCTCATCTCCTGCTGTGTATCGCTATCCGTCTCTCATTCCTATATATCGCAATACGTCGATTTATGCTCAATATTCTCAAGGTGCCTCATCAAACCTTGACGCCAGGCCTTTTCCTGAGTATGCTTGCTATACAAGTGCCTATCGCTATCAATATGTACATAGGGGTATGTTCAGGAGGAACTTCATGGCCCAGGCCCCCGCCAGCTATCGACTTATCTCAGAGGTGAAGATTCGACGCGAGACCTTTGGCGGCATTCTCTATAAGTATGGCTGCGCCGACCGGGGCGCGCTCTCCTTCATCAACTCGCCGCGACTGATCGAACTTCTGATCGCCGCGCAGCAGCGCTTCGCGGGCGATGTGAGCGCGGCTATCGAGAGCCAGAGCTACGCCGCTACCAGCAAGCAAAAGCTGTACGCGGCCCTTGATGACCTGGCCCGCCGTGGCTATGTACTGGTCAGCGACTAATGGACTATAACTCTTCATGCGTCGGCTCAATGTGTAGTGGCCTCCCTCGCGGGGGCCATGCCTCCGGGGCCATGTCTCAGCCCGATGATTGAGTTTTATTTCGAGAGGAGCTTCTCCACATGGTGGAACCTGTACGCTTTTTCGAACGCCTGAACCGCTCTGCCCAAAGGGATAAAGCTGTCGGCACGCTGCATCCAGCGGCGCTGACCGCCATGCAGCAGACCGGGGCAATGCAGCCCCAAAGTAGGGGAGGCGGCTCGCAGCGCTTCCTGCAAGGTGGTCTCTCTGCCCCGATCACTGTGACGTGGGAGATCACGGCCGCGTGCAATATTGCCTGTGTGCATTGTCTCTCGTCATCGGGCAAGCGGCGTCCGCGCGAGCTGACCACGCCGCAGGCCCTGGCGCTGGTCGACGAGCTGGCGGAGATGCAGGTCTTCCAGATCCACTTTGGGGGCGGCGAACCCTTTATGTATGCCGGCATCTGGCAGGTGCTTGAGCACGCTCGCGATCGCGGCCTCGTGATGTGCATCAGCACCAACGGCACGCTCATCACGCAAGAGCGCGCCCGCCGCCTGGCCCAACTGGAGCCGATCTACTTCCAGGTCAGCCTGGACGGCGGTACCCCCCAGACCAACGATCGCATCCGCGGCGAGGGCGTCTTCAAAAAAGCCCTGCGTGGTCTGGAACTGCTGGCCGCCGAGAACCTCAGCCTGACCGTGAACAGCGTGCTGACGCGCTATAGCTTCGCGGAACTGGACCGCCTCTACGAGATCGCCGCCAGCTTCAACTCTAAGCTGCGCGTCACGCGCCTGCGCCCCTCCGGTCGCGGCCAGGAGGTATGGGCCGAACTGCATCCCACTACAGAGCAGTACCGCGAGTTTACAGCATGGCTGGAGAGCCATCCCGATGTGCTGACCGCCGACTCGTTCTTCCACCTGAACGCCTTTGGCAACAAGCTGGCCGGCCTCGATATGTGCGGCGCCGCCACAGCTACCTGTTGCATCTGTCCCGAGGGCGAGATCTATCCCTGCGCCTTCTTCCAGGTTCCCGAATTTGAGGCCGGTAACCTGCACGATCATGCCTTCAAGGAGATCTGGCAGCGCTCGCAGCTCTTCGCCTTCTATCGCAACATGGGCGCCGGCGCCTGCTCAGGCTGTGGCCAGTATACAGTCTGCCACGGCGGCTGCCCTGCCACCAAGTGGTTCGTCCACCAGAGTCTGGGCGTGCGCGATCCCGAATGCGTGCTGGTATAATGTACACTACGCGGATGTGGCAAGCCGCATCCCTACGCGGACGGGGCATCCTGGAACTGCTTATGCATATGGTCTCATCAGGCGCCTCTTGACCAGTTCAACCAGGAGCAAGTAGCTCACAATCATCCCGGCC
>JBDTHH010000771.1:0-3343 GCA_039937055.1 Ktedonobacteraceae bacterium
GGCGGGGTCGCTGTATCGTGCCCGCGGTGACGAAGTGCTGGGAGTTGTACGAATACGCCAGCAACGCTACCCCGAAGCAATCAAGCTGTTGCACCAGGCAATCGCAACCTATGATGTCCAATTTAAGGATCAGCGCGCCACGAGCTGGTTTCGCCTGGGTGAGGCTCACGAAGGGATGGGTGACGATAAAAACGCCGTCCAGGCCTATGAGGCCTCTCTGGATCTCTTTGAGCAAGGCAGAATGGAACTGTACGAGGCGAGCCGTATGGGTTTCGTGGGCAATAGCACCGAAGTCTACGAACGCCTGATTACCCTCTATGCTGATAGCCATGGGGGTGCATACGACCCTAAACAAGCCCTGTACTGGCTGGAGAAAAGCAAATCGCGCACACTGGCGGAAACGCTGGGCCTGGCGCAGATCTCGCTGCAGAATCCGCCCGCCTCCATTCAAGATGACCTGCAGGAAGAGCGTTTCTTGCTGGAGCGCGTCAACACACTCCGCGCCCAACTCTTTCTTAGCAGCCCGGAAGCGCCGGAAACTGCCAGTCGCCTCCAGTTGCAACAAGAACTGTTTCAGCACCTTGAGAAATTAAAAGCTCTCTGGAATCGTATTGCGAATGTTGTTCCAGAGTATGTGAACTTACGACAGGGCCTGGTGGTGCAGTGGGATGAACTTCAGGTACTTTTCGAACCCGCATAAGAGCATAGTTTAACCCCACATTTTGACGCCCTCCTCTTCATCGCTCATCCATTGACACATCCAACCAAAATCTGCTATTATTTATATCGCACTACGATATTTTGGAGGATGTAGCTTCATGGAGCAGAAAGATGATTTCCCAGATATTGATTATCACGCTCTAGCCGAATTTCGCTACCAGATTCGCCGCTTCCTTCGCTTCAGCGAGCAGACAGCCCACGCGGCTGGCCTGGAGACGCAGCAGTACCAGTTGCTGCTCGCTCTCAAGGGACTGGCAACGGGCCACAAGGCGACCGTCGGCGAGCTGGCCGAGCGTTTGCAGATCCAGCATCACAGCGCGGTTGAGCTGATCAATCGCCTGGTGGAGCGCGATCTCGTGCAGCGAAGGCGCGGCGAGATCGATCAGCGCCAGGTCATTGTCAGCCTCACTTCCTCTGGCGAAGAGGTCCTGCGCAAACTGGCCCTCTATCACCGTACCGAGCTGCAATCCATCGGCCCGGCGCTCGTCCAGGCTCTTGAAACACTGATTACAGATACTGGCGCTTATAGTTCGCATAACCAACAGGGAGAACAGAAGGGGCAGGAACTTATCCATAATGATGAAGAGAGACGACGCTTCTCAAAGTAACCATGATGCACGCACCACCCATACCGCGCCTCCACCGGCCCCGACCCAACACAACGGGGCCTGGCAGAAGGCGCTGCAAGCCATAAGTCAGTTGGGCAACCACGAGGCGCTGGGGAAACTGGGTGATTTCACGACTTCACCACGTGTGATCCTCATCTCTCTGATCGCCATCGTCATTGGCGTGTTCGGTGCCTTTATAGCCCTCATCTTGCTGAGATTGATCGGTCTTTTTACCAACTTGTTTTTCTTCCAGCGCTGGAGCACAGCCCTCGTGTCGCCCGCCGGCAACCACCTGGGCATCTTCGAGGTACTCGTGCCGGTGCTAGGCGCACTCGTCATCGGTCTGATGGCGCGTTACGGCTCCGAGCGTATTCGCGGCCACGGCATACCCGAGGCCATCGAGGCCATCCTGATTAACGGCAGCAAGATAGAGCCAAAAGTGGCCATCCTGAAGCCGATCTCCTCGGCCATCTCCATTGGCTCTGGCGGTCCCTTTGGCGCCGAGGGTCCGATCATTATGACCGGGGGTGCGTTTGGCTCGATGATCGCGCAGTTCATCCACCTCACCAGCGCCGAGCGCAAGATCCTGCTGGTCGCCGGGGCCGCCGCCGGCATGTCGGCTACCTTCTCAACACCCGTCGCGGCGATCCTGCTTGCCGGCGAACTGCTGCTCTTTGAGTGGAAGCCACGCAGTCTGATACCAGTGGCCCTGGCGAGCGCGACCGCAACTATCGTGCGCTACTATATCATCGGGCCGGGACCGCTCTTTCCCACCCCACCTCACTCCGCTTTTATCGGCGTGGATGGTATGCTCGCTTGCGTCCTGGCCGGCCTGCTCGCTGGTCTGCTCTCGGCGCTGCTGACGGTGGCGGTATACGCAGACGAAGACGCCTTCCAGCACTTGCCGATCCATTGGATGTGGTGGCCCGCCATCGGGGGTCTGGTAATTGGCCTGGGTGGGCTGATCTTCCCACAGGCCCTGGGCGTAGGCTACGATACTATCGGGTCACTCCTGCAAGGCAACGTGGCGGTGAACGTGATCCTGGGCGTCCTGCTGGTCAAATCTGTGATCTGGGCCACCTCCCTTGGTTCAGGCACCTCTGGCGGCGTCCTGGCCCCGCTGCTGATGATGGGCGCCGCTCTGGGCGGCGTGCTCTCGCTGTTCCTGCCTCACGAGGGCCTGGGCTTCTGGCAGCTTATCTGCATGGGGGCTATCCTGGGCGGCACGATGCGCTCGCCCTTCACAGGCATCCTCTTCTCGCTGGAACTCACCCACGATCTGAATGCACTCCTGCCGCTGACGATCGCCGTCTTCGTGGCCTATGGTTGCACGGTTCTCCTCATGCGCCGCTCGATCCTGACCGAGAAGGTCAGCAGGCGCGGCTATCATCTGAGTCGTGAGTATGCCACCGATCCGTTGGAGATCCTGTTTGTGCGCGAGGTGATGCGCACTACTATCGCCGCGCTCTCCTCCACTATCCAGCAGAAAGACCTGGCCCACCTGCTCCACAGCGAACGCGACCAGCGCGGCCAGCAGCAACGCCTGTACCCGATAGTAGATACCGAACAGTCTTTGATCGGGGTCGTGACACGCCGCGATCTACAGAAGTTCATCCAGCAACGCGAACAGAGTCCCGCGCACGAGAACCTCTCGCTCGCCGAGCTGGTCCACCACAATCCAATCGTGGCCTACCCTGATGAGCCGCTGCGCGCGGTAGTGTATCGCATGGCCGAGAGCAACCTGACCCGCTTCCCGGTCGTTGACCGCGGCGATCCGCGCACATTGCTGGGCATCGTCTCGCTGAACGATCTGCTCAAAGCTAGAGTACGCAACCTGGAGGAGGAGCGGCGGCGCGAGCGCGTGCTCCGCGTGCGCTTGCTCTTCCCACTGGGCAAACGGCGGACAGATCAGGTGAAGGTCGAATGAATAAGTTGCGATGCAACTTTTCTACAGATTACCTCGTATTTTCTTCACACACGTCATAAAGTAGACAGCAAGAAATACCGTATGGCAT
>JBDTHH010000772.1:0-11726 GCA_039937055.1 Ktedonobacteraceae bacterium
CAGCGCGACGAGACGCTGTCAACCTCGCCATAACGATCAAGCTGGTCGCGAAAGAGATTGGTAAACACGGCGACGCGCGGCGGCGCAACCTTCACGACCTGGGGGACGACCGCCTCGTCAAGCTCAAAGACCGAGATCGCGCGGCCCGAGCGTCGCAGCATCCCATTCGGGTGCGCGCGCATTACCAGCATGCCGGCCACGCCGCGCATCAGGTTGGAGCCTTCGCGGTTATGCCACACGCGCAGCCCGGCATCTTGCAGGATCGAAGCAATGAAGCCGCTGGTGGTCGTCTTCCCATTGGTGCCAGTCACCACCACGTTGCCGTGCTCCAACTGCGTCGCCAGGTGCTCCACAATGTCGGGATACAGGCGCTGCGCAACCAGCCCCACGACGCTGGTCCCGCCACCCAACCGCAGGCGGCGACTGATCGCCCCAGCCGCGCGCCCTGCGAAGACCGCTACACCTGCGCGTACCGAACCTCGCCTCTGCTTGCTGCGGCGCTGGCCCCCAGCCCCCGGACGGGTGACGGCACGTTTTGGGCGGCTTGCCCTGCCCTTGCGTGCCCCTCTCTCTCGTGAGAGAAGCTGAGATGGCTTCTGTTCTCGCATGCTATTCCTCCGAACCAGCGCTTGGTACTGTCGATTTCCTACTTGCAGCATAGCATGCTCACGCGAGCGGGTCAAGATTACCTGACCCGTGTGTCTTCCTCGCATCCGTAGGGGCTATGGCTGTTGGAAGATATTCATCCTCTCTCTTGTTATCCGTGTTGGGTGGTGTGCTATGTAGTAGATAGAGGGCAATATATTGGTATCCCCTCTTGTCAACGTGTGCTATTCTATGCTGTGTGGTAAATTGCTCACAGAGAGTATTCAGGTAGCAGAGATCAAGAGATCAGGTATGGGTTGATTGATGGCAAAAAAACTGGTAATAGTTGAGTCGCCGGCCAAGGCCAGGACGATTGAAAAATTTCTCGGACGCGACTTTGAAGTGCGTGCCTCGATGGGGCACATCATTGACCTGCCCAAAAAGGGCCTTGGCGTCAATACACGCAAAGACTTCGCGCCAAAGTACGAGATTATTGAGAAGAAAGACAAGCTGATAGACGAACTCAGAGCCGCCTCCCGGCGTGCTGACGAGGTCTACCTGGCCCCGGACCCTGATCGCGAGGGTGAATTCATCGCCTGGTCCCTGAAACACACACTGGACCTGAAGAATCCCCACCGCGCCGTCTTCAATGAGATTACCAAGAAGGCGGTGCAGGATGCGATCAAGAAGCCGCGCGAGATTGATGAGGACCTCTTCAACGCGCAGCAGGCGCGCCGGGTGCTTGACCGTCTGGTGGGCTATAAAATCAGCCCGCTGCTCTGGCGGCGCATTCAATCCGGCACCAGCGCCGGTCGCGTGCAATCGGTGGCCCTGCGCTTGATCTGTGATCGCGAGAGCGAGGTGCGCGCCTTTGTGCCCGAAGAATACTGGAGTATCATCGCGCTACTCAGCAGGCACGGTCAGAAAGAGCGCTTCGAGGCCAGCCTGATTACGCGCTTGAAGGATATGGCCGCCTTCAACCGCGAAGAGGATAGCCCCGATGCCGAAGAGCAGGCCGCAAACGCTGGAAACGAGGCCCAGAACGGCCCGAAGAAGCCACAGGCGGAGAAGAAACGCATCAAAATCTCTTCTAAAGAAGAGGCCGATGCCATCCTGGCCGACCTGCGCGGCGCGACGTATACCGTTATGAAGGTACTCGAGAAAGAGCTGCGCCGGCAGCCGCTACCACCCTACACGACCAGTACCATGCAGCAGGATGCCTCCGTGCGCATCTACTTCAAGCCCAAGAAGACCATGAGCCTGGCGCAGCAACTGTACGAAGGCATCGAGATGGGCGCGCGCGGTCACCAGGGACTGATTACCTATATGCGTACCGACTCGACGCGTGTCTCCGACGAGGCGCGGGCCATGGTCAAGAGCTACATCGCCCAGGAGCACGGCCAGGCCTACGTGGGAGCGGGCCGCATGGGCAAGGCGAAGGCCACGACCCAGGACGCTCACGAGGCTATTCGTCCCACCGATGTTTCCCTGACTCCCGCTATCGTCAAGAGCTATCTCTCAGCCGACCAGTACAAGCTATACAACCTGATCTGGCGACGCTTCGTGGCGAGCTTTATGACTCCTGCCGTCTTTGATACCGTGCGCGCTGATATCACGGCGGCGCAGTATGTGTTCCGCGCTACCGGGTCCAACCTCAAGTTCCCTGGCTTCTACGCGGTGTGGCCGCGTGAGGAAGACGAGAAACAACTGCCGGCTCTCAAGGCCGACGAGGTACTCGATCTGCATGACTTAAAGCCTGACCAGCACTTTACGCAGCCCCCGCCGCGTTTCACGGAGGCCAGCCTGATTAAAGAGCTGGAGGAGCGCGGCATCGGGCGCCCAAGCACCTATGTGCCTATCATCAGCACTATCCAGGACCGGGGCTACGTTGAACAGGAGCAGCGCCGCTTTATGCCCACCTGGCTCGGCGAGACGGTCAACGAGATGATGAACAAGCACTTCCCCAATATCGTGGACGTGAGCTTTACCGCCGACATGGAGCGCAAACTGGATAATGTCGAGGAGGGGCGCCAGTCGTGGACCGCGTTCCTCAGCGGCTTCTACGACGATTTCAAGGTGACTATGGCCAAGGCCGAGGCGGAGATGGACCGCGTGCAGAAGCCAGTCGAGGAGATGGACGAGTTGTGTCCGGAGTGTGGACGCCACCTGGTGATTCGCAACGGGCGTTTTGGCCGCTTTATCTCCTGCTCCGGTTTCCCTGAGTGCCGCTATGGCCGCTCGTTCGTAAATAAAACGGGGGCCTTATGTCCGCAGTGCCACGGTGATCTCGTGGAGCGCAAGACCAAACAGAAGAAACGCATCTTCTATGGCTGCAACAACTACCCAACCTGCAACTTCGCGATGTGGGAGCGCCCGGTGCCCGACCTCTGCCCGAATTGTGGTGGGTTGATGGCTATCCCACGCTTTGGGAAGACCCCGGTCTGCTACGCGGAGGTCATCGTTCCGCAGCGCAACGCCGAGGAGAAGAAGCCCAAGCAGGGTGAAACAGCGCCGCGCCGCACCCCGCGCAAGCCAGGTGCTTCCAGCAGTGATGAGACAGGCGCGTCGACACAGGCGAAACCCAAAAGTACCGCGCGTACCTCGACTGCGAGAAAGAGAACTGCGGTGGTGGAAGACGAGGAAGCGGCGAACCAGGAGGTACCATCTCGAACGCGTGCTGCCACCACCACGCGCAAATCTACCCGTGCCAGCACAGCAAAGAAGGCGTCCACCCGTGTGACAGCAGGCAGGAAGACCACCGCTCGTGCCACCACGAAGAAGACCGCTGGTACGAAGAAGGCCGCAAGTCGAGCGAAGACGATACAATAGGTTTGACGCGCTGAAAACGCATGAAAGGCTAGGCAGCGTGGACAGGAATCGTTTGTGATATAATCTACAGATAATGAATCGCACTCGCGCGATAAAAAGCTCTGCTGTTTTTCAGGGAGGATTTCATGCCGCATGCGGTAACACTGATCCCCGGTGATGGTACCGGGCCAGAGATTACGAAGGCTACACGCCGCGTGCTTGAAGCGACTGGCGTCGAATTTTGCTGGGAAGTGCATCAAGCGGGACTGGAAGTGTTGGAGAAGCAAGGCACGATCTTGCCAGACGAGGTGATCGAGTCTATCAAACGCACAAAGGTGGCTTTAAAAGGGCCTATCACCACCCCTATCGGGAAGGGTGCTCGCAGCGCGAATGTGGCCCTGCGCAAGAAGCTCGACCTCTACGCGAATCTCCGGCCCGCGAAAACCTACCAGGGGTTGCGTTCACGCTATGAGAATATCGACTTGATCATTGTGCGCGAGAATACCGAAGATTTGTACGCCGGCATCGAATTTCAGCGTGGCACCCCTGAGCAGGCGGAGATCCTCGAAACCATTGCCCGCACCACCGGCATACACCTGGATAAAGAGTCGGCGCTCACCATCAAGTTTATCTCTGTCGCTGCGAGTCGCCGGATAGTCAAATTCGCATTCGAGTATGCGCGCGAGCACGGCCGCCGCAAGGTCACGGCCATCCATAAGGCCAATATCATGAAGTTTTCCGATGGCCTCTTTCTCGCAACCGCCCAAGAGGTAGCCAAAGAGTACTCCGGCATCCAGTTTGAGGATCGCATTGTCGACAACATCTGCATGCAACTGGTGCAGAAGCCTGAGCTATACGATGTGCTTGTGCTGCCGAACCTGTACGGCGATATCGTCTCCGACCTGTCGGCGGGCCTGATTGGCGGGCTGGGTGTCGCGCCAGGCGCGAATATCGGCAGCCAGTACGCCGTCTTCGAGCCTGTTCACGGAAGCGCGCCCAAGTATGCCGGGCAGAACAAGGTCAACCCCATGGCCATGATGTTCTCAGGCGTGCTCATGCTGCGCCACCTGGGCGAGAAGGATGCCGCCAATCGCCTGGAGAAGGCCATCTCGCAGGTCATTGCCGAGGGCAAGAGCGTCACCTACGACCTGAAACCCCGCCCCGATGATCCCACCTCCGTCGGTACCTCGCAGGTTGCCGATGCGGTGATCGAGAAGATGCAGAAGCTGTAGACCCAATTAATAGCTAGTTATTGAGGGTCGGTCCTAAAGCGTAATGCTATTGCCCAGCGCTATTCTACATCGATATACTCCTGGAACCATTGCTCCTCGCCTGTTTTTGGGTCGAAGCTAAACAACCGGGGCGGGGGTCCACCCTCAGGTGTGAGAACGATAGGTTTGTTCAGTAACTGACCAATTGTGCGTAGAAACACGAGCAGACGGGAGATCTGTTGACCCGCAGTATCACCCTGAAAGTCACGTGGATCAAGATCAAAATCGATCTGCTCTTCTGAGAAAAAGAAGCAATTCAGTGCTAGATGCTCTTTATCAATATGTACCACCGTAGAGTGTTCTATCCCGATAGCAAAGATCGTTTCAATGCTTTCTGGAAGTGGCATTGGTTGGTTTCCGACGGCAAATTCAAAAGCATATGCGCCTGAGTGCAGAAATGTCAGGAGCTTTTGCCAGTCCTGCTTATCGGTTTCGAAAACATAAATATCGCGGAAACTCCCATCGACGGAAAAGGCTTTTTTGGAGTTGACAAGTGGATCATCATTCATCGTGGGCCTCCCTGCTCATTGCTGCGTTTATCTTCAGAACATACCACAAAAAGGTCACCCTCGCCTACATAGGAGTAAGGGGGTACTACAAGGGTTTGTAGCACTCCTCTTTCTTCATGAAAGTACTTTTTTGCTACTATGGCCTGCCTACTTCCGAGGTCTCAGTTCTGTCGAGGTGAGGCGATCAGGCCCCGCGAATTTGTTGTTGAAAACAGTGTTTTCTGTTATACTGTTCACTTATAATGCTTGCAAGGTTGGAAGAAGCTTGCTCCGTTCTATAAGCTCGCCGGTTTTTGGGAAGGACCGGTGAGGTTCCGTCATGTGAGATGCTTTGTTTAGCAGGGAGACCGCTCGGCAGACGGAATTGTTATGAAAGGAATCAGAACAGCGCAAGGAGTTTATCATGTCACTGCGGACAGGCCAGGTTTCTTTCCGCGTTCCCAAGAAATCCAACGCCGCCTCCAATATTATCGCTCGCCAGGATCGTATTCCTGTCTGGTCGCTATCTTATCTTCTCATAGGCATCGTCGGTACCGGTTTCCTTTTCACTTTTTTTGATATCGGAGACATCAACGTCTCTTTTATCCAGACCTGCATGCAAATTGTGCCCGGATGTCAGGCTCAGACGGCCAGCCATTATATCGGCCTGCCGGTGCTCGCAAACCTGGTTGGCTATATGCTGGGCGCGCTTATTCTCAGTCCCCTGGCCGATCGTTTTGGCAGAAGAGATTTGCTGGTCGCCACTATGGTGATTACGGGCCTGGGTTCGCTATACACGACCTTTGTGGGAGATTACACGGGTTTTATCATTGCGCGCACGATTACCGGAATTGGCGTAGGAGCGGATCTCGCGCTTGTCAGTACCTATATCAACGAGGTTTCGCCCAATCGGGGCCGCGCCAAATACACTGCGCTTATTTTTGCCATGGGCACCGTCGGCTCCTCGCTGGGGATCTGGCTAGGTCTCTACCTGACCACGCCTGCGACCGCTTTTCCCCTGGGCCTGCCTATCGCGCTCGCCAGTCCCAACTTTCAGATAGGCTGGCGCATAATGTATGGCATAGGCGCCTTGCTGTCTATTTGTGGCCTGGTCTTGCGTTTTGAATTGCCAGAATCACCGCGCTGGCTGGTCTCTCGTGGTCGACTGGTTGAGGCGGATCGGGTAGTCAGGAAGATGGAGCAATACGCGCTCACACGTATTCCTGAACTGCCGCCCATTAGCTCAGAGCTACCTGTGCATACCGTGGGGGACAGCGCTGGCTATAGCGGAGTTTTTGGAAATCCACTCTATTTGAAGCGCACAATCGTGTTCATAGTGATCTGGCTGGTTGGCTATATCACTGTATACTCTCTGGCTGCTGGCACCACTGTGTTGCTGACAGCTCTGGGCTATTCGCTGGCCGAAGCTGGCATAATCGCCGCCTTTGGCACGGTGGGGGGCATTTTGTGCGCGCTCATCGCGTATACCCTGGGCGAGCGTTTAGAGAGAAAATACTGGTTGGCAATTTCCGCGTTGCTGACTTTGCTTGCCGGGATCACCATTGCGCTTAGTGGTAGCTCTCATATTGGTTTGACTATCGTTGGAGCGATCGTGATGTCTCTAGGCGCGGACCTCTGGCTTCCCATAACTCTTGCCTGGACGACGGAAATCTATCCGACGCGCGCGCGCGCCTCTGGTTTTGCCCTGGTGGATGGAGTTGGGCATGTGGGAGGCGGCATTGGCCTGACACTCATTGCATCAGTGGCGGTGGCGCGGGGTCCATTGGGAACCTTCCTCCTGATGGGCAGTTTTATGGTGATGGCGGCTTTTCTTGCTCAGTTTGGCCCGGCTACCAGGGGCAAACGCCTGGATGAAGTTTCACCGTAGGCAACTTCTTTGTCTAATCTGACCATACTTCTCGTATGACAAGAAAGGAAGTATCGCTATGCTTTGTCCAAGATGTGGGCTTGAAAATGGTTTGTCACAAGGGAAATGTGCGCGTTGCGGCTTCGAATTGACCGGGAAACTGGCTGATATCTCTTCCAGGGGTGTAACATCTATAGCTTCGCGGACGGCATTTCCGGCCGGGGATCTGCCCATGCGTGGCGATGACTTGCATGATGGGCGCTACCGTTTGCTGAACCAGATCAGCCTGCCAGAAATTTTGCAGAAGCAGGGACGGGCCTGGTCGGCGCTTGATTTGAAGAATTCCCAGCGACGCGTCGTGATACGCGAGCTGCCTGTGTCGCGAGAAATGGGCAGGGGAGCTGCGGGGGAGCGCGCGGCCCATATGGCAGCGCAACGTTTGGGGGAACTGGGACAGCATCCTGGCTTTCCCAGAGTGCTAGATTTTTTCGCTCACGGCGGCTCCTTTTTTCTCGTGTTCCTCTATCCAGAAGGCGAAAGCCTGGCCTCTTTGCTCAACCGGCAGAGAGGCGCCTTGCCGGAGCAGATCGTTGCGGGCTATGGCTACCAACTCTGTGGCTTGTTGGCTCTGATGGCGGATCAGCAGCCGCCGATCGTGCATGGTTCTATCACTCCTGATACTATTCTGGTGAGCGAAGACAAACAGAATGTGTGCCTCATCTATCTGCCTCCCTTTGGACTGGACGCGGCCCTCGCGCACGGGAGACAGGGATCGGCGGGTCATTACGCTCCTGAACAACAGCAGAGCGACAATAGCCCATCTTCTGATCTCTATGCGCTGGCCGTCACGCTCTATCAAGCTGTCACAGGCTACGATCCCCGCGCGCGCCTCGCGATGTTCCATCCGCCTGCGCGCCGTCTCAATCCGGCGGTCACGCCGCAGATGGAGATGATTCTTGCCCGGCAACTGAGCCTCTCCACCTCACAACGCTATCTGCATCCCTCCGAGATGCAGAAGGACCTCGCGGCCCTGCTTGAGTCGTATCCTGATTTAACAGAGAACCAGACACGCGCCCAGGCGATGAATCCGCTGGAACTCAGTTCGACGCAACTGCGCGAACAGAGTCACAGCGCCACGCTGCTCGATACTGGTGTGTTCGTCGCTATCTGTGTGCTGGTGCTTGTCGTCGCGCTTTTCGTGATTCTCCGCTAAGCGTGCTGCCGGGTTCGTTATGTTTTCCGCTTTGCCTCTTACAGGTGATCTGGCAGAAAATACTGACACAGGTGGAGGCAATTGGTCTGCTCCCGTAACGCCTTGACTACCTTTGGGTGAGGTTGAGCATACATGGTGGGGTAATCGATTTCGTCCAGTTCTGGTCGCACGACATACGCTAGCTGCTCTTTGCCGGTGGAGAATTCGGCCTGGATGCCAGGCTTGTTCCCTCTGGCATCCAGGCGAATCCATCTTGCTTCTGAGGCCAGATACACCGCGTTTAACCCATGAAGAGTATATCCCGTCTCAGCAGTCTCACCGGCAGTTAAGCGTTGATAACAAAACCCGGTGGGAATCCCCTGGGATCGTAAGAGCGCTGCGAGCAGATGCGCTTTGGCATAGCAAAGACCTTCCCCATAGGAGAGAACTTCTGACGCTTTGCAGGTGACTTGCGGACTCTGAATATCCCAGGAATGATGAATGCTATCCCGCACAAACTCAAAGGTCCTGCTCACACGCTCTATTTCGGAATCTGAAGCCGTATGCAACTGACGGCTGGTCTCCTGCACCAGGGGGTGCGAATAGTCTACGATGTCGTCTTCACACAGATACGCCTCCAAAAGCGAGGACTCACAGTTGAGATGCATGCGATCAGTTCCTCCCAATAAGACAACTCTCTCATTTATACGGCCCCGATAGCCGTTTGCCATTGAAGTGGAGTACATGAGTTGGGGATTCCGCGATCCACACCTCCGTTTCCCAGGCAATATCGCTCATGAATTGAAGTAGAGCGTTACGGGTTAAAAAGGCAGTGACCAGTACTAAGCCCGCATGAGCCCTCTCAAATAAGCGCTCTAGCTCTTCTTTCCTTTTCCAATCTATTGGCCCATGAGAGGTCACAGCTTCAATTAAGACGAGCCAATCTTCTTTCGTATAGTGAATGATCACATCGGGCATCTTGCCATGTGATTCAAGAATTACTCCCAGTTCGGCTAACCCCTCCCTGTCAAAATAAGCGAACTTTTCATCGGCATCGCCTATATAGAGTACTTTGCCTCCTGGTGTGTATATTGGAGCAAAATCCTGCATGATCTTTTCGACCAGGATATTTTGTCCTCCTGGCGACAATGCAATAGATTGACCTGGCGCAATCTCTACAGGAATGCGACGCATTGCGCGTTCTTGCGCGTAGCGTTTTTGGATCGTTTCTATGGAAGTAAGATACGTGCGCAAAGCCTGATCCCATTCGGATGTGCCAAAGGTTCTGAGCAAGGCTAACGCCCCCTGCTCGACCTGGTAGACGGCTTTAGGACTGTTGATCGGCCGGTCAGGTTGATCTGGATTCGCTTGAATAAGCCCCACCTCAAAGAATTGATGGACCGTTTGGCGACGAACGGTCTCCCTGGTATTGGGCTTGTATTCTTTCCCGTAGTACTCTCTGAAGAAATCCATCATAGGGGTGATGCCACGTAAAGGATTCTTCGCTTGTGACCAGGGAGTATCAGGTTTCAAATCCAGCAAGGCCAGAAGGGTCAGCGCCGATCTCTCATTTTGTTGTGATCGCAGAAATCCAAGCGCCTCGATGATGCTCAGGGCCTCGGCTATTTTTTGTTTCCCCTGAGTAAGCTGATGTGTCGAACCTTCTTCACTTTCTGCCATAGGAAGCAGCTCCTTTTTGATAAGTTCGTCAAGCTCAGCCTGGCTAAGAGCCTGGGTTTTTATTTGGCTCCCCAGCGCTTCTAATTGTGAGCGTGTTGGGTATGTAATGCTGCGCAGGTCTGTAGCATTCACCTGGGTATGGCCGTTGAACTGACGAAAGTAGGCATCTACCAGCGATGAATTTAAGTAAGCCACCAGACCCCTTGCAAGTATGGGGTCAAGACCCTGGCCTTCTTGATGGAAATAATTGAGATGATTTTCAAACCCTACACGGGGCTGGGGAAACTGGCCAGGCTCGTATAGAACTGCCACAATGCGCTTTTTTTCTTCCTTTGATGAGAAGCGTTTGACGAGCACGTAGTACTCATTTGGCACCAGAAGGGATTGGGTCTGGTAGGTATCGACTATGGCGTTCGGCTTTTTGCTCCCAGGACTCGGCCACCTGATAACGCCGTGCTGAAGATGGAGCGCGTAAAGAAGAGGCACCGTCGCAGCTTCCGGCTCCATTCGTAGGTAGTCCGCTGCCCGAAAATCAACCACTCTCCCGGTTGACACAGTGATGTGAAGGTCTGCAAGCGTTGTGTGAAAGTGGGATATCGCTGCGTCCACCTGTGCGCCATCGCTATCCTGTACAATGCGAATGAATGAGTGGGGGTCATTCGGGTGAATCACTTGCTGATAGTTCACCGTATATGTCGAAAAAAGGTCGTCTTCGATAGCGGTACTGGTGGTGATAATCACCTGCTCCGCTGGCTCTTGTGATTTTGTGGCATAGACAATAATATTTTCCTGCAGCACTTCATCGGCTTTGAACGTATGCGTGCGGGACTCGAACATATGGAGCCGCTGAAGTGCCATAGTATGGAGAAAGTCGCGACGGAACTTTTTGAAGTATGGCCCATTACAAAAGCTTCGAGGAGTGATAGCTACTAACTCTCCCCCAGGTGCAAGTAACTTCATGGCGAGCGCGAGAAACCCGACATAGAGGTTGCTCGCTTCAATGCCAATCCCTTGCAGACGTTGTTTCTCCAACCAGTCGCTTTGTAATTTTTTGTAAGGCGGGTTCAGGATGGCACAGTGAAAGCCTGCCGCCTCTTCATCATCTGAAGGAGAAAAGAGGGTATTGGCCTGGCTGAGCAGGGCGACGCCACTTTCTATGAAGTCTTCATGTTTAATCGACCCTGTGAACTTGATCCCGTGAGTGGCGCATATATGCTCACAATCATGCATTGCTCTATGTATATGTTCGATCAAAGAGTCATCAATTTCGTAAGCGGTGACCAGGATATGCTCAGGAGGAGCCTCTCTCTGGCAGAACTCGGTAACGGCGGCGGTAAAGAGCGCCCCCAGGCCCGCACCCGCATCAAGGATGCGTATGACAGGTTCCTGGCAGGTAAACATGGATGCCATCAGTTGAGCTACGGGAGCGGGGGTGAAGAATTGGCCAAATGCTGATTTATTCTCGTGGTTCATTTCTTCCCGCATAACCATCCGCAAGAGTTCTCCTTGTTGCATAGCGTTCTGGATAGTATGCTCCTGGGAGACATTTTCATCGTCGACATGTTTATTGATCATCACCCTACCTCAACACTTATTCCACCAGATAATAAAAAAAGAACCTTCCGAAGAGAAAACACCCAACGAAAGCAGAGACCCATCGGATTCTTTTGCTGCTTGTTGGACTATATCAAACTCTGCTGGCTCGTGTCAACGGCTTCTATATGCCCGCGACGCGTGTAGGAGCGATGGCTTTCGCACGGAGGGGTTACGAACGCTCTTATGGTCCATGTGGCGCGGAAGGTAGGGGCGCCGTTTACAAGCCCGCCTGTTCATAG
>JBDTHH010000773.1:0-3371 GCA_039937055.1 Ktedonobacteraceae bacterium
AAGCCACGCCCTACGGAAGAACGGCCCGCTTCGGCTTCCGTTCACGCCTATGTGGCTTGCCTCGCCAGTCAAGCGCACGCGCTCTTCGAGCTGGCGAGGCAAGCCACGCCCTACGGACACGAGGCACGATACCTATAACATATGCTGGAAGGCTGCGCGTGCCCCCAACGTTGCCGGGGTATCGGCCAGGACAGCCTCTTTTTCCCGCGTGAGTACAGACAAGGCCAGGTGCGGCTTTGTGCCGGGGCGTTTGCGGGGCCGGGCCGCCATCAGAATGAACATTGGGTAGGCCACGCAGTAGAAGTACGACGGCAGGCTGCGCCAGGCCAGGAACAGTGGCAGGACGGCCAGGAGCAGAGCTGCCTCCGGGCGCTCGCGACAGATGCGCCAGTACCAGGCCAGCGAGGCCAGCATGGCGCCGCCTTCAAGTGCCTGGTAGACCCAGCCCGGAAAGAAGGGCAGCAGGTGCGTGACGCTCAGGTTGATGATGCCATCGCCCAGTGGGAACATAGGGTCGGCGATGGGCGCCAGTACTCCGGCAAGCCAGGCCTGCGGATTCCAGAGAATGAAGGGTAGGTTAATGGCGAGTCCGATGATTCCTACAATGGTCATACGCCGTATAGCCTCCGGCAGGCTGTAATGTCGCCAGACCATGATGAAGTAGAAGGGTAGCAGGAACCAGACCGTCTGCTTCGTAGCGATGGCCAGCCCCAGGAAGAGCGTCGAGGCCCAGCGGCGATCGCGTACCAACCAGGCGCTAAAGACGAGCAGGGTCGCGAAGATATCCAGGTTGCCGCCAACGGTCGAGGCCCACATCGGCACGTTGGCCATGCCCAGCAGCAGAACCCACGAGCGCATCTCCGGTCTCACAACACGCCAGGCCAGCCCGATCAGCAGCAGGTAGCTGAGCAGGTAGAAGGGCAAGACGTTGTAGTTGTGGAGCAGCACAAAAGGCACCAGTGTCAGGAACGAGAGCGCGGGATAGCTCACCCTGGACTCGAATTCGGGCGCCTGCCCGCTCTTGAGGGCGGTGTCGAGCGCGGCCTGAAACTCGTTCTGGGTTGGGTAGTCGAGGCGGTTGGCGAATTGTCCGGCGCGCAGCGGCGTGGTCCAGGTTGGCTGAATGGAGAAGCGGCGGACAATATCCAGGATGCTCGAATCGGTGTAGGGGTTGCGACCATGCAGGAGCAGGTCGGCCGCGTTGGTATCGAGCGAGGTGCCATCGTTCGAGAATTGTGGTGGTAAGACGGCCATCACAACGGCGCGGCCCAACTCGATGCCGCCGGCAATAGTGAGCACCAGCGTGAGCGTGAGCAGGATGCGTTGCCAGCGGCGCGGGTGCTCTGCGAGGCGCCTGGCCTGCTGCTTGATCCGCGCGGGCCGAAAGGCCATCCACAGCGCCACGAAGCTCCCCAGCAGTAGGGCCAGAGGGATCAGGGACCCGAAAGGCATGAGATAGGGAATGTACCAACTGTGATCGATCTCGTCAAGGGCCTGCAAAATACAGGCCAGCCCAATCCAGACGCCGCGCCGTTGCAGGTCGATAAGCGGGAGATTGTCGGGTGAGAGGTCCCGCGTGAAGAAGCGGTGCATCCAGCGGGGACTGCTGCTTGCGGTCTGGTTTTCTTCTGGCTGTGTGGTGGGTGCCAGTACAGATCTCAGTGCCATATCTCGCGCATACCTCCTGCTACGGCTGTCATGTTCGCCCGATGTGCGGTCGTATACACATACGTCCTTGGATCATGGGCGTCTGGTTGTTCCAGGAATGGCGCTTCCACCCTTCGCGCCAGAATACCGGGAGAGGTCATGTATTGGGGGAAACGTGCCAGGTGTTTTCCCGGTCCGCGTTTTACAACGAGGGGGAAGCAGGTTGCGTCACAAAATGGGCAGAGGATGCCCGCCTGCATGGATGAGTTGGTGCTGCAAGAACGAAGGCTATAAATGTAGCCTGAAGTAGAGTTCGCGGTGCTGTAGCTCAAAGCCGAGTGACTCGTAGAGCCGGATAGCGGGCTGGTTGTCTTCCCAGACATGTAGATCGATGGCATCCAGGTGTTGTTCGCTGTGAGCGTAGTCGATGATGTGCTCCATGAGGCGGCGTGCCAGGCCATGCTGGCGAAAATCAGGGTGGACGACGACGCGTTTGACGTAGCCGACAGCGGAGGCTGTGCCGGTTGGCGGCAGCATGAGTTCAGCCTTGGCGGCCGGGACATCGTCCATTTCGACCAGGAAGATGAGGATACGCTCGTGCGTCGAGGGCTCGACCGAACCGAAGTACTTGTGCATCTCGCGATGGATATGGCGGGTGGGTGATGTGCTGAAGCTATCAAGGTTCTCGATGGTTGAGATGTCTTCAGAGGTAGCAATACGTATAACTAACGGCGTCGTTAGTCGATCTTCAAGCATACAACACACTTCCCGATATTTCTTATGATGCTAGTTATTAGTTACGGCAGCTTTTTGCGTGGCAGCAGCAGGATAGAGACCAGGGCATAGCCGGAGCAACCCAGCAGCAGGAGTGCGTACACAAACTCTTCCCCATCCGCCGGGTGCGTGAGCAGGGTGAGGCCGCCCCAAAGGAAGCCAATGAAGACGGCAAATAAGAGTACTGTGCTCAGCAGCTTCTTGTTCATGACGAGAGAGATCCTTCCAGGTCAGATGATAGTTGATGGGTTATGTAACTATTTCTGGAGCTACTTGAATGCTCTGTTTTCCTATGAGTATTGTAGCATACTCGTCCAGGGAGGCGCTAGTTGGCGCCTCCCCTTATGCCTTCTGTAGCAGGGCATAAAATTGCTGTTCGGTCAGGTTCGACGGCAGTTGCACGCCCTCGCCGTTTACTGGTTGCACGCTGCCCTGGTGATCTTCAAAACGGCCGGAGGGGCCGCCGATGACGAAGTACTGACCGGGACTGCCCTGGTGCAGGAAGAGGATAGCCTTTTCACCCACTTGAAACAGCGGATCGCCGCAGACCTGGTGGAGTGTGTTGCCTTGCCAGCCGCCGCTCTGGTGGATAGTGATACTGGCGGAGGGATATTTGAGGAGATGATGCGGGTCCAGAAGTACCTTACTGATCACGAAGGAGAAGTCGGTGCTGACGAGACCACTCCCCTGCGTGTTCAGGATAGTGGGTAGGGGAAGCGGGCATTCTTACCGTTGTCGTAGGTATTGTGGTGATTGTACTGCTTTTTCGCATCTCTCCCCTACGCCAGGTGCTTGCTTGTCCTGGTCACCCACTAATCGCTGAAGACGATCTAGCACAAGGAGAGCGCACGGGAGAGGTGACACAGATGCAGTAAGTTCTTGAACGATCCTCCAACAGGGGCAGCAGATGCAATATGCCCCTGTTGGAGGATCGCTCGCTAAAAGAGTGC
>JBDTHH010000774.1:0-3975 GCA_039937055.1 Ktedonobacteraceae bacterium
ACAAGCCCGCCTGTTCACCTACGAGATCATGATCTCATAGGTGAACAGGCGGGCTTGTAAACCGCGCCCCTACCTCTCCCGCGCGTCTCTTCCGCATTTTCTATCATTCTGCAAAAAATCTACCCGTGCGGAACTCACCTGCGCCTATGCTTCTTCTGGCGCGTCGTCTCCATCCTCTGGCTCTGGGCCCCCTCTCGCGATCCCGTCCTCTATAGCGGCAATAGCCGGCGCGTAGGGATGATCGGCTGCCAGAGATGGCGGCTGCCCATCCAGAATAGCAAGGACCGCCGTGAAGAACTCCACTTCGATGTGCCAATCGGTTCCGCCCTGTTGGGCATCTTGCAATGCCTGCGCGATATCCTCGCGCCACTCATCTCGCCGTTCCTGCATGGTTATCATGACAGCAATCGTGTTGCCGACAATGCGGGTGACCAGTTCGGTGGACAGAGTGGATGTGAGTTGCCCGGCTTCATCAAAGAGCATTTTTTCCTGGAGCGCCCTCTCTACAATCTCATTGGTCCGGTGCTCAACCTGCGCAAAAAGCGACGCAAACTGCTGTTCTCCCACATGCAGACGTAACGCGGCTATCCATTGCACTTCAGCGTCGATATAAGGACTCTGGACATACTCATAGAGGGCTTTTGCCAACAAGACACAAGCCAGAGCGACATCGAACTGACCGGAACTGGCATACATCATGCCAATATTGTGAAGCGTGACGCCCTCCCCGGCGCGGTCTCC
Organism: Ktedonobacteraceae bacterium; assembly: GCA_039937055.1. Classification (GTDB taxonomy): domain Bacteria; phylum Chloroflexota; class Ktedonobacteria; order Ktedonobacterales; family Ktedonobacteraceae; genus JALYTT01. The sequence goes on from JBDTHH010000774.1 coordinate 742, forward strand.
CACTTCCCGACAGATCGCCAGCGCCTGCTTGCAGTAGTCCAGTGCCTTCTGCTTCTGGCCCATTGTATTATAGATGCTGCTCAGGTTGTTGAGCGTAGTACCTTCCCCGGCGCGGTCGCTCACTTCCCGAAAGATTGCCAGCGCCTGCTCGTAGTAGGCCAGTGCCTGCTGCTTCTGCCCCAACGCATTATAGACGAGGCCCAAGTTGTTGAGCGTGGCACCCTCCTTGGCGCGGTCACCCACTTCCCGAGAGATCGCCAGCGCTTGCTGGTAGTAGGCCAGCGCCTGCTGCTTCTGGCCCAGTGCATCATAGACGCGGCCCAGGTTGTTGAGCGTGGCGCCCTCCCCGGCGCGGTTGCCCACTTCCCGAAAGATCGCAAGTGCCTGCTCGGTCACGGTGACACCCATGTGCTGATCCCCAAGCCGGTGCAGGATCCAGCCCCAATACAACAGATAATACCCCTGCGCGATCCCCTCGACAAAGGACACGCCACGGGCCAGGTCGTCGTAACACTGGAGAGCCAGCGTCGCTATGGCTCTTCCACCAATGATCTCGCCATAGACGATCTCCGCCAGCCAGGCTGCGGCCTCGCCAAAGCGTCTCAGCATCTCCTCACGCTCGCGCTCATCAGCCAGGTACTGTTCAATATACGGGCGCATCACCGGCGGCAAGCGGTAGAGATATACATCATCATCACCCACGGGAATCGCTTCGCGAGCCAGCAGGCCACGCTGCCAGAGAGTATGGAGATGGGCCTCAACGGGAGAAGCCTCGGCAGCCTCCGCGTCATGCTCCGGGTCAAGAACGGCCACCGCCACGTCCGCCAAGAATGGCGCGTGAAAGACCCACAGCTTGCTCAGCGTGTCACGCAGTTCAGGGGAGAGCCAGCGCACACTGTAGGCAAAATTCGCAAACACCTTCCGCTGGCGGTGATTGACACCGATATAGGGGTTCTCTGCCGAGAGCAGATATGTTTCGTGGTCAGCAAGGAAGGCCGAGAGAGGGATATGAGTATCGTTAAAGGCCCTGCCAAGGAGAGACAGGCCCAGCGGATGACCGTCCACCCGCTGGCTCAATTGCCGGGCCAGAGAACGCGCGATCTCTTCGATACGATTGGGTGCGCTCTGCTGAAACAGCGCTGCCCCCTCGTCCAGCGCAAGGCCCGGCAGTTCTAGAGGCTGCTCCCCGTTCCACCCGAGCAGGTGACGCGAGGTGCAGAGCAGGCTGGTGCGTTCGCCGGGGAGTTGCTGGATGAACTCGATCAAGGCCAGGGCCTCGGCATCCTGCGCTTTCGCCGCTTCATCCAGCGTTTCCAGGTTATCGAGCACCAGCAGCGTGCGCTGCCGTCGCAGGCGTAGCTGTATCTGCCGTTCGAGATCGGCTGGCTCGGCGCTGTCCTGTACATTTATCCCCAGGAAACGCGCGAGGCTTGTTACGAAGACGGCGCGCGTTGGCACGGTTTCCAGCGTCATCGACCACACGCCGCCCGGCCACGCGTGAGCAAAGCGTTCGACCGTCACGCGCGCGAGCGCCGTCTTGCCCTGACCGCCGTTGCCATGAATCGTCATGATGCGCGGTCGGCGGTCGCCGGTGAGCCACGTACCCAACTGAATTTGCTCGTCGATGCGTCCCTGGAACGCGCCCTGCACCTCAGGCAACACGCCGATGATGCCGCGCAGCGCGTCCTCCTGTGCGTCGCGCACATCCGACTGACCCAACTCGGTCGCATACGCAGGCCCGACGTGCGTGAGCGAGGTATACAGGACGAGATTGCCGCAGGCCCAGGCCCGCGCGCTCTTTGCCAGCGTAAGACGCGCTTGCAGTAGCGCCTCCTCAACAGGGACGCCGCGCGCCAGATCGCTGTAGAAGTCACGAGAAAAGGCCAGCGCGTCGTCGTCAACGATAGAAAACCGCATGCCCAGGGCATAGGGAACCTGCTCGCGCACCAGCGCCTTCGCCAGGTTGCCAAAGACAGTCTCGCCGGGTGTGGCGCTCCGACAGGCATTGAGGGTGACGAGAAAGACGCTGCCCTGCACGCGCTGAACGAACTCGCGCGCGGAAACATCCTCACGCGCGCCGTCGTTCCCCTCAAAACACAGGACAGCCTCACCCTCGCCGTTCTGCCCCCCGTGTCCCATGAAATGCACCACGCGCTGTTGCTGGCCCGCCACCAGTTCCCGCAGGCGCCCTATCGTGGACGGCCACGCGCGTTCCAGCATCACGGCGCGATCCAGGCCCCCGATAATCTCGGTGAGGCGCGTCCACTCGCCCTGAATGTTGAGGGGAGCAAGGGTGTGACTGAGCGGGCTTGAGGCGACGGCGACGATGTGCAGCCTGCCCAGGCCGACCGGTGGCGCGCTCCGTTGCTCCGTTGGCAGCCCGCGCACAAACGAGCAGCGACACGCGACACAGCCGCCGGGACCAGAGAGGGGGCATATTCCCACGGAAGCGCATCCAGCTCCTCATCGAGAGCAACGAGCAGAATGCGCGAAGGTTTTGCAGCGAGTGCCTGCTCTGCCAGACTATCCGGCGCAAAGAGTGCTGCGTAGAGCGCCTTTCCATATGTGACAGGATCACGAATGGGATGCAGCAGGCCGGGTGTGCTGGCGGGCATGAGCGTGCGCAGATCGAATGTGTGCGAAAGCGCGCCATTGCAGGTCACGCTGACCTCGGTCTGTCGGGCGTCTGAGCGCGCGAGGTGCAATTCCATATCCATGCCGACCCTTTCCATTGTTCACTGCACACGTACAGCCACAATATACGCGTTGCCTGGTACAACTACCGCTAGTACAGTATAGCAAGTCGGACCTTTTCAAGCAAGTAGCGCATGATGCAATCATGAAAAAGATGATGGAAGCGTGAGGCACAATCGGATGAAAGACGCAAGGGGGGTAGGGGCTTGTAAACCCATTCGTTGATACATAATAGATGGCAAGATGGCGGCATTGGAACAGGACAACCGCAAGGGACATGTGTTGAGACAAAACCATGATTGAGCCGCCCCAGGAGAAGGGGAAATGGGCGAGATAGCAACCACAGGGCGCTCGTCACCTGGCATACCGCGCGTAAGGTTACAGGGCGCAGGCCAGCGGCGCCCCTACACGAAACAAGGCATAGCGGCCAGGGAAGATCTCTCGGAGAGAGCGGAGCCTGGCATTTCGTGTAGGGGCGCCGCTGGCCTGCGCCCTGCTCCAACGACACGCGGCATGCCAGACGATGCGCCCCCTGACCTT
>JBDTHH010000775.1:0-3503 GCA_039937055.1 Ktedonobacteraceae bacterium
GCTGCAACGGACAGATATTGGCTATGAAGCCTTCGTGGAGGACGAACTGCGCCTGCCGGAGGCCTACTTTGTGGCTGTGAGCGCCGGCGAATATATCGGGCTGTGTTCTCTGCTGCCTCCGGCAAAGGGAAACGCTGTGCTCACGATTGCCATGACAGGGGTGAAACGCTCCTACCGGGGGAGGGGCATTGCGCTGGCACTCAAATTACACGCCATTCGCTACGCCAAAGCGCATAGCTATCGTGCTTTGCGAACATGGAACGATTCTGTGAACGAAGGCATCCTCCGGCACAATACGTGCCTGGGCTTCAGCAGGGACCCGGCCTGGATCATCTTTGTGAAGCATTGGGACGCCCTTGCACGCGTAGGGATTCGGCTTGCCGCATCCGTGTGAGGCATCCTCCCTAGCCGCGCAAGCGAGGCCGGCACACGGATGCGGCATTTCGTGTAGGGGCGCCGCTGGCCTGCGCCCGCTCCCTACGCGAGGGGGAACGTTCTCTTGCTCCCTTACGTCTCCTTATAAAGATACTTTTTCTTAAGGAGGACAGGCTATGAAAAGGCGCCAAATTCTCATTGTGCTTATCGTGCTTCTTATTGCAGTCGCAGGGGTTGGGGGAACGCTGGGCGTGCGCGCGCTCCTCCTCAAGCCAAAGGACACAATGCATGCCTCAGCCACACTCTATAGGACCGGAACACGTGTGATCCCCACCGTCAAGGTTTCGACCTCCACGGCCAATTGCGATCCCGCGCACATCCCTGGTGTTGCCTCACGTCCTGCCAGAGGCATGGGTGCGCCTGCTATCAAACCGCATCTGTGCAGCATTCCCACTTTCACGACTCAGGATGTGCGCCAGTACATGCACACCGTTTCCCGCTTTGCAGGCATGCGCATTGAACAGGTTTCTGCTCACTACACCGTCACCCGCATCCTCTTTGTGACCAACCGGGTTGCCAACGACATCCTCAACGCCGATACCGGCGCTACTGATAATAACCTGATTGTCTGCTACGTCGAGGTCTACGGCGATTTTACTGTCGTAGCGCCATTTTCATCCCCTGGCACAAAACCACCGCTTCTGCATCATGGCCAGATGGTCTTCGACGGCGTAACTGGTAATATGCTGGTAATGGGCGTTGTACCGTAAGATGAAATAGGGATGCATAACCAACGACTTTTAAGCCAATTTTCTCATTACCCTTGCCTGTTTCCGCTTCTATATGCTACACTGTGCTTCACAGAGAACAGTGTTTGTTCCTTGGGAAACGGGCCATGTGGCCCTCCTCACTCAATGATGTCCTGACAGGCGCAATGAGCGCCGTTCAATGACTGCTTTCCTGGATGACTTCGGCGAGCGCTGTCTGGTCGCCGAACACAAACTGGCTCCAACGTGGGCGCCCCCTGCTATCGGTTCTTTTTGTTTGTCAGGAGGGCACTCTATGCAACGCTATCCAACTGATGCTGATTATCCGCTCTACAATGCTCGCTGGGAACACGATGCCTGTGGCACCGGCTTCCTGGTGCAGATCTCCGGCGAGCCGAGTCACCACCTTGTGCAGACGGCGCTGAACGCGCTGGCCCATCTTTCTCACAGGGGGGCGCAGGACGCTGATGCTGAAACGAGCGATGGGTCCGGCGTGCTTACCCAGATCCCCAGAGAACTCCTCGCGGCTGAACTGCATGACCGCCACATCGCGCTTCCCGATCTCGCTGACCTGGCGGTGGCGATGCTCTTTCTGCCCGCACCTGAACGTTCTCCGGCCCATTACGAGCGCAGTCGCCAGCTTATCGAACAAATACTTGGCGAAGTGGGTATCCTCTGGCTCGGCTGGCGCAATCCTCCCATCGATGACACGGTACCCGGAACGCAGGCCCGCGCAACTGCCCCCGCCATTAGCCAGGTTCTACTGGCTCGTCCCCAGCAGCTTACCGACGAGCAATTTGATCGCCTGCTGTATCATGCCCGTCGTTTGATCGAGCAACGCCTGCGGCAGGCGGGCATCGAGGATTGCTTTATCGCCTCGCTTTCCCGCACTACCATCGTTTATAAAGGCCTGCTGGCCCCGGACGAACTGGCCCGTTTCTACCTGGACCTTGCCGACCCCCGTTATATGAGCGCCTTCGCCCTGTTTCACCAGCGTTACAGCACCAATACATTTCCTTCGTGGTCGCTGGCACAGCCCTTCCGTATGCTGGCTCACAACGGCGAGATCAATACGCTCCAGGGTAATCACAACTGGATGCGCGCGCGCGAGAAGACCCTGTGCGCGCCGCAGTGGGGTGACAGCATCGCCGATCTGCTGCCGGTCAGCCAGGAGGATGGCAGCGACTCCATTCAACTGGACAACGCACTGGAACTGCTGACCTACTCCGGGCGTGATCTGCCCCATAGTGTGCAGATGCTGATCCCACCAGCCTGGGAGCAGATCCCAGAGATGGATAACGACCAGCACGCGTGGTGCGAGTACCATGCGGGCCAACTGGAACCCTGGGATGGCCCCGCCGCTGTTGTGTTCAGCGATGGGCGTTTTGTAGGCGCGGCCCTGGACCGCAATGGTCTGCGTCCGGCGCGCTACGTACTGACATCACAGGGTCTGCTCATCCTGGCATCCGAAGCCGGTATTGTACCCTACGAGCCTCATGAAGTCGTCGAGAAGGGACGCCTGGGGCCAGGCGAGATGCTGGCCGTTGATCTCAAACACGCTACTGTGCTGCGCGACCGCGATATCAAGGCGGCGCTGGCACAGCGCCAGCCATACCAGCAGTGGCTGGAGCAGCATCTTGTGCGGCTGGCGGGGCTTCCTCAGACCTCTGCACCTCCTGCCGAGCTTGATGCCGAGGCCCTGTTCCAGCGCCAGCAGCTTTTTGGCTACACTCACGAGGACCTTGAGCTTGTACTGCGGCCCATGCTGAAGGAGAACAAAGAGCCTGTGTGGAGTATGGGCGACGATACTCCGCTCGCTACCCTTTCGCAGCAGACGCGTGCGCTCGCGGACCACTTCCACCAGCGTTTTGCCCAGGTCACCAATCCCCCAATTGACCCGCTGCGCGAGCAAATTGTAACGTCGCTTGACTGCTACCTTGGTCGCCGCCAGAGCCTGCTGATGGAGACGCCCCAGCACGCGCGGTTGCTGCACCTGGAGACTCCGCTACTCACTGAGACCCAACTGGCAACTATCCGCTCTCTCAAGATCGAGGGCTTTCGGACGCGCACGCTCAATGCCACATTTTGCCAGGACGCCGGACCGGCAGAGTTGGAGGCCGCGCTTCATCGACTGGATAACGAAGCTGTAGCCGCTATCGCCGACGGCGTAAGCGTGCTGATCCTGAGCGATCTCGCTGCTAGCGTGGAGATGGCTCCGTTGCCGATGTTGCTGGCCGTAGGCTCCGTCCACCAGGTGCTTATCCGCCGGGGACTGCGCACCTGCGCCTCCCTTATCTGCGAGACCGGCGCGGCGTGGGATATTCACCAGATGGCCCTGCTGCTTGGATATGGCGCGGAGGC
>JBDTHH010000776.1:0-11678 GCA_039937055.1 Ktedonobacteraceae bacterium
AGAATGCAGGTTGGACAGAGTGCGAGCAATTCAGGCTCACGGTTACGCACAATCGCGACAGTTGCCATTGTGCTCTTCGCGCTGGCCGGGCTTATGAGTGGGTTCGTGGTAGGGGCGATGACGCACCCGCGAAAGGTTGCGGCGCCTCCCACAGTCGTCATGGCCTCGACGCCGGTGGTGCGGCAAAACACGACGCCGACGCCAACTGCTACGCAGAGGCCGGTGGCCCTGGGGCAACCGACAATCAGTTCCATCACAACCTCTGAGACAGCAGACGGCACCACCCCTTATAGCGTATCGCTTCAGGTTGTAGACAAAGAGCATAACCAGCCTGTGCATGGACCAGGGCTTGTCTGCAAGCTATGGTTGACCAAAGACGGCCATGTGACGGACAATATCCAGGCCCAGGGTGGTGCGGCCAGGCTGAAGTCGCACAATTTGCTGCAGGACCTGCAAGCGCCATTTCAGGCGGAAGTTCCCAACGCGCTCATGTTCGGTACGACGACGCCGCAGACCCAGCCTTGTACTGCTGATGGCGTGGGCAACTGGACCTATTCCGTGGCTCAGGGCGTCGATCCAGGGACCTATTTCCTGGTAGTGCTGGTTGATTGGTCGGGCGTGCATTGGAAATGGACCTGGCAGCAGATCAGGATCAAGAAGGCAGGGTAGCGATGCCGCGTACGATGCCGCGAGCCAGGGCCGCGAAGCGTATGCGCGCGGCATCGGCGGTCGCCAGCACATCGGCATGGTTGACTGCCTCTGTCTCCTCGCCGGTAGCGGTATTCGTAATCAGGCTCAGTCCGAGCACGCGCATCCCCATGTGGCGGGCCACAATGACCTCCGGGACGGTAGACATGCCGACCGCATCGGCGCCGATCTGGCGCAAGAACCTGAGCTCGGCCCCCGTCTCATAGCTCGGCCCGCTGACCATCACATACACCCCTTCATGTAGCGTCATATCGGGCCAGCCAGTGGCGACCGAGCGGGCCAGCGCGCGTAGTCCGGCATCGTAGGCCATGGCGAGCGGCGGGAAGCGCTCTCCAAAGCGCTCGTCGTTCGGCCCCGCCAGCGGATTCGCGCCGGCCATTCCCGGTATGCCGATATGATCGCGAAGCAGCATAAAGTCGCCGGCGCGATACGCCGGATTGAGGCCACCAGCGGCATTGGTGACGATCAGGGTAGAGGCGCCAAGCAGGTGCATGACGCGCACGGGCAATGTAAGCACCTGTGTTGGATAGCCCTCGTAGAAATGAAAACGGCCCTGCATCACCACAATAGGGACACCCTCCAGCGTGCCGATGAGCAGGCGCCCCGCGTGTCCGGGTACGGTTGAGCGCGCGAAATGCGGGATCTCTTCGTAGGGCAGCGCGACAGCATCATGGATAGCGCTCACCAGGTCGCCCAGACCGGACCCCAGGATCGCGGCGATAGCAGGCTTCAGGGTGCTGCGCGCTCGAATCGCGGCTACGGCTTCTATGGCCTGATCGTAGAGCATACGGATACCTCCAGCTTTATATATGCGCGGCGAGAAAACCACGAAGTCTTCAGCTTTGTGGATGAACGCCGCCCCCTTACCCTTGGTTCTCGATGGAGTGACGGATTGTCTCCTGACTGGCATTCCCGATAGTGCAGCAGAAGTACCCATCACTCCAAAAGGTTCGTTCTTTCCAGAAATGCCGTTGTACATCATGCTCATAAGCGAACTTTGTCGAACTTGCGGAAGCCTTGTATCTTCCCGGTTGTTATGCGTTTTTCGCTCCTGCTCCCTTTGGTCTGCTGATAATCTCCCGCAGGCACGCATTTCTTTGCAAGCATGGTCGTCGTGCGAAAGATGGGCTTGACGCCTCGTGTGGCGATCATGCTTGCATCGAAGACATGCTCTTTGGGCAACCCTGCCAGGAGACGATGTTCTTTAGTGATAAAGCCAAATGTTTCCTCGGCCTGGATCTGCTTGAGTAACTGGACACGAATACTGTTCATCTGAGTGGCATGCAAGAACGGTCCCTTCTTCTTTCCCCGCTGTTTGAGAGTGCACGTTCCTGTCGATATCTTGTTTTACGATTGCGGCGATTGCGGCGAGAAGCTGCCCGTTCTTTCATCGTTTTAGCGATATCGTTGCGTATCTCCACCTCAGAAAGATAGAACACCTTCCCCGTGTCATCGGCGACGGCTGAGCCAACGACCGAACTGCCTGTATCCACTCCAAGGGTGAGAGGTTGCCTGTAGGTGGTATCTGGCTGGGTAGATAATTTGATGGTAAATGGCATTCTATGCACAACCCTGGCCTTTCCCTCTTTGAGTAACAAACGAGCAATCACACAAGCGCAAGGCATCAATGGGACCCCGTCTGGTGAAAGAACAGAGACAACGTTCATCGCATGAATTCCTTTCAGAAAAAAGCTCCGCACAAGGCGGGTGGTGCGTATCTCTTCGCTGTGATCACGAAGAGAATCCGACGTCATCTCGACAGTGTTCAAGAGGCTTTTTCCGCTGGGAGCACCGGCCCTTTCCTCAAGCCTCCTTAACTCTCAACGACAGAGCAGCGGTCTGATGCGTCAACCGCAGGTGTCATAACCAATCGAACGGTGTTGCCATTTCTGGCAACGAGTCTGGTGAACTCACGCTTCCGAAGAAGCGACAGGACTGAAGACGTAGTAACTTCCGAAGAAGCCACTGAGCCTTCAGCTCAGCGGTAGTTCACATATTCACAACCGTGAGCGCTCAAACCGAAACGGTTGACTCTGGCCGGACAAGCTGGCTGTAGACCTGGGTGGTCGAGATGTGCGCGTGTCCCAGTAGCTCTTGTACGGAGCGAAGTTCCTTTCCCTGATTGAGCATCAAGAGTGCGAAAGAGTGCCGGAGCATATGGGGTGTGATCTCCTCGATGCCGGCCAGGCGGGCGTAGCCTTTCACGATCAGCCAGAAGCCCTGGCGGGTCAGGCGTTCGCCGTGGTGGTTCACGAACAGGGCGCGCTCTTCGGGATGCCGCAGAACCAGACGGGGCCGCGCGGCTGCCAGGTAGCGTTGCGTGACCTCCACCGTTTCAAGCGGCAGTGGCAGTACACGCTCGCGCCGTGTGCGTCCATTGCGTCCTGGGCACAGGATAGTCGCGTGCTCTTTGTTAAAGTCATTCACGTTCAGAGACATAAGTTCGGTCACGCGCATCCCCGTCGAGTAGAGCATATGCAGCATCGCGAGGTCACGTTGTCCGGCGAATGTCTCCACCTTTACCTCTACGAGGAGACGGCCTATCTGCTCTGCGGTCAACACCTGTGGCAGGTCTTTCTGCACTCTAGGAGATTCTAGCTTTTCAATAGGGGTGCTTGCAAGGGTCTGTGTATCGCACAGATAGCGGAAAAAGGCTTTCAGAGCCGCCAGCTTGCGAGCGATAGTGGTTGGGCGATAGGCCTGCCCATCGTGCATCTCCTGGATATATGCCGCTATATGTTCGTGTGTGACCTGTGGCCAGCGCTCCAGGTGAAATTGTAGCTCCAGGTAGGAGCAGAGTTGGTGTAGATCATTTTGATACGCCAGAATGGTGTTCCGGTTGTACTCTTTACGTGCTCTGCTATAAGATGAAGTCAGTGAGCCGATGTACATCTCCACGGCCTCTTCCAACATGTTCTTTCCCTGCCCTTGTGTATATACTTCTCTACCATCCACAAATTCATGTTTACCGATGCGTATTGCCAGTAAGGGGGCAATCGACGCTTCTGTATCATATGCCTTTTGATTATTAAATGTCAATATATGTAACAGTATATTACTACACTGCAATCAAAGATTGTGATATACAAGATCGTATCATGCTCAAGTATTTATACTATGATGAATTTTTGTGATACGTGAGAGGAAGTTTTCCCGGAGGCGGCCAGAAGTGCTATAATAGACACATTCCGCCTTGCATGCACAACACTGATTGCACCCACGGCCTGGTATAAGGTGTTCGTGGTAGAAACGTTAAAGAGAAGCGAGAAGAAAAATGAGCAAGTTGCTAGATATGTTTTCCCGTGTGCGGCGGGGACAGAGTGGGGAAGGCATTGGCTTCCTGGGCCGGAGCAAGCCCGTAGCGAAAGCGCGTGCGGCCGCGCTGGTTGTTGAATTTACCGATAGCGATGCGGGCGCTGTTGAAGCCGCCATTAAAGCGGGAGCGGACGGTGTGCTTTTTAGCTGGGACGGCAAAGATAGTGCCACGCTTACCACGCTAAAGCCAGCCATAGAAGCCGCGAAAACGGCAAAAGAGAATATCGCCACCGGGGTACGCATCACCAGTGGTCTGGGGAGGCTGAAGCACAAAGACCTGGAGCATTTGAAGGAGCAGGGCATCCATTATGTGATCCTGCCCTTGACGGCTCCGGCGCGTCTGTTAGGGATGCACATCAAGGACCTCGACATCGTTGTCAGCATTCCGATGCGTGAAGGGGAACTGTATCCGAACTTCATCCGCAATCTGAATGCCTTTGAAAATGTCGCCGCTATCCACCTGGACTTCGGGCTGACCGACGAGGTTGGCGCCATGAGTATCGAGGACATCATGCATTACCGAGCTGTGCGCGAGGCTGTGCGAGCCGGCGCGCTGCTTAACCTGGTGGGCAAGCTTGACGAAGCCGACGCGTATACCTTGCTTGCGCTGGGAGTACAAGGGGTCATCCTGGGCGGGGAGCAGGCAGGCGCGACAGACGAGAAGCAGATCAAGCAGGTACGCGAACTGCTGGAGAAGATTCACCAGGAGGAGGAGCAGGACGACTCTACGCCGAGCTTGCCAGGCAAGATGTAAGACCCGATTTATCGCTTTCTGCGAATTTGTTGGAGTCAATGTGGCTTGCCTCGCTATCTGGTCGCCGCCAGGACGGCGAGGCAAGCCACGCGCTACTTAGCGCATTACGAGGTGGTGGAAGGCTTCGGCGAATGCATAGCCATGTTCGACGGCGGGGAGGCGGGCGCGCTGGTGTACCTGTTCAGCGATATCGCGGTTGCCTACCTGGCTGGCATGGCAGTGCAGGGCCTGGACCTTCTTGTCGATGTAGTCGGTGATATCGACCCAGTGGTTCGGTTCATCGGTGGCGAAAAAGTAGATCTCGCGCACGCGGTGGGCTGTGGTGGTTTCATTCATCACGAGGATGCGCTGTCCCCCAGGAGGGAGTAGCGCGCCTGGTGTTGTAGTCATAGAATATGTTTCTCTTCCCGCTTGCCTGAGAGAGCTGGCAGGCTGCCGGTGTGCCAGTGCAACTGGCGGCGCGGCACATGGCGCAGGAGGCCGCGCGTGCTTTGCCAGACCCTCTCGGGATCGACATTATTGCGCCAGTAATAATAGCAGCCCACCTCATCGGGTTCAGCCTTGAGTACGTGCTTGAACGCGACTTTCAACTCCTGCTCGCTGTTCTCATCCAGATTAAAATTCTGTAACCAGAGCTGGCTGCGTTTGTCATAGAGGCGTGCCATGTCCGCGACGTTTTGACCCCACACCTCCACCTGTGCCACATCCTGTTTGAGCGAGGACCAGAAGAGGTGGCAGCCTAGAATATCCAGATCGGACAACATGGCTAGCTCTTCGAGTTGTCCGAGATCCTTTGGCAGCAGCACAATAGCTGTTTTCGTGTGGGCATCTGCTTGTTTCACGCAGGTACACAGCTCGCCCAGGAAATCGATCATTGAGCGGCGTCGAAAGCGCTGGAGGTCGGCTACATCCGGGCAGAGCGCGCGGCAGACCGAGCAGAAGCAGGTGACATCGCTATGACGCGGCTCGTCGATCAGAATGCCATGGAGAGGATAGTTGGACACGAAGTAGGTGATCTCCTTGCAGAGCCAGGCGCGAAACGGCTCATGGTTAAAGCAGGAGATATCGTGATAACGGCCGTGGCGGTCCTTCACGCGAGACTCAATATTGTGAAAAGTATACCAGCTTGGCACAAGGGCTGGTCCCGCGAACAGGTTGCCGTAGCGTCCAAGGCTCAAGTAGACCTTTAAGCCGGCATCCTGAGCCAGCCGTAGGCCGCGCTCCAGGTCTCGCGGCCAGCGCTGCTCCTCCTGTTCGTGGATAGTGTAGACGATGCTGCTTGCGCCAGCGGCCCGGATCTGCTCGAAATCACGCTTCACCACTTCAGGGCGAAGCAGAGAATGAAAATATGCGATGGTTATGTCCATAAAACCTACCAGTTGCCAGCAAGAATAGCGGTGAGCGAAGATGGAGCACAGCGAGCTACAATGAAATATGTGGATGCGCTCATTTTCAGTATAGCATAGAGGCGCGCCAGGCTGCATGAAAAGCGGGAAGTATAGGCTATTTGACTTATCTGAGACTCCCTATCACCTCCCGCTTGACAAGGATAGCGTTTCCATAGACAATGCACGCATGAGTTACGCACACCACCTACCCACTGCGCACGATGCCTGCTTTGTGCGGGCGTATGCCAAGATCAATCTGACGCTCGATGTGTTAGACAAGCGGGCCGATGGGTACCATGAACTGGCAACCGTGATGCAGACGGTTGATCTGTACGACACGATCTGCCTGAGCGCCAGTGATGATGAGCGGGTACAGGTAATCTGCACTGATCCCGCTCTCAGCGGCGCGGATAACCTGGTGGCGCGCGCCGCGCTGGCAGTGCGCCAGCGCCTCACGCTCACGCGGGGCGTAGTGATCGAGTTGCATAAGCGTGTCCCGGTAGCGGCCGGCCTGGGTGGTGGGAGCAGCGACGCGGCGGCCGTTCTGCGCGCGTTGCGGCACTGGTGGCGGCTCCCATTATCTGAGGCAGACCTGTTCGCTATCGCGGCCTCGCTCGGTTCGGATGTGCCGTTTTTCCTGCATAGTGGGCTGGCGCTCTGTCATGGGCGTGGCGAGCAGGTAACACAGCTTTCGCCTCGCTGGCCGCTAGCCATGCGCTGGCTGCTGCTGCTGAAGCCAGCCATCAGCCTCTCAACGGCGCAGGTGTATCGCGACCTATCGTCTCTTGACTACACAGACGGAACACACAGCCGGGCCATGCGCGCGGCATTGGAGACGGGAAGCGAGCCGGAGAGCGCAGACCTGCATAACTGCCTGGAACGGGGCGTGCTGGCGCGCTATCCAGAGGTCGCGCGTGCCAGGCAGGCATTCTTGCAGGCGGGCGCGCGGCTGGTGCGGCTCTCAGGCAGCGGCCCCACGCTCTTCGCGCCGTTCGCGGAACTCGCTCAGGCGGCGGAGGTCCAGCAAAAACTTCAGGCCCAGGGCTACGAGCTACACCTGACACGGCCGGTCTACCCGGATAACGAGATCACACTTCTATAGTCACCATGGAGGATGAGCAACTGCGTCAGAAGAGTATCAGCGCCATCTGTTATATACTACGCGTTCCATTTGGCCTGTTGAATAGCATACAGCGCCTGTTTGCCAGGCGGGCCTGGCGTCATCCGCGCGCTATTGTGGTCATAAAGCCTTGCTGTCTGGGCGACCTGCTGATGACGACGCCGCTGCTGGAGGTCATCCGGCGCGCCTATCCAGAAGCCAGCATCAGCTATGTCGCGGGAACGTGGTCAAAGGTCGTAGCAGAGCACCAGCCGACGGTCAACGAGGTCATCGATTGCGGCACGGTCGGCATCCCTGGTCGCTATCGTCTGAAGGACTACCTGGCGCTGGCTCGCACACTGCGCCGCCGACGCTTCGACCTGGCCTTCGCGCTTGATCGCTCGCCGATGCTCACGCTGCTGCCGTGGCTGGCCGGTGTGCCGCGCCGGGTGGGACCCGATAGCCTGGGCCGGGGCTTCTCCCTCACCGACCGCGTGCCGGTCTCCAGTTCGCCGGAGCATCTCCAGCACCAGGCGGAGATCTATCTTGACCTGGCGCGTGCCATCAACCTGCCGGTGGAGCACCCGCGCATGCGCTTCGTGCCGGCAGACGAGGAGCGGCGGGCCGTTCTTGCGACCTCCTCGCGTATGCTGGTAGCTCTCTTTCCTGGCGGTGGCAGCAATCCGGGTATGGAACTGACTGTGAAGCGCTGGCCGTGGGAGCGCTACCGGGAGTTGGCAGGCAGGCTGGTAAATGAACTGAGTGCGCGGGTGGCGCTGATTGGGGGGCCGGATGACGCGGCGCTTAATCAGCAGATCATGGAGGGGCTTACTGTGCCAGATGGGACCATCGTCAACCTGGCCGGCACCACGAGCTTCGGGCAACTGGCGGCCCAGCTTGAACAGTGTATGCTGTTCATCGGCAACGACAGCAGCCCGATGCACCTGGCGGCCGCCGTTGGTATCCCGGTCATTGCTATCTTCGGGCCGACCAGCCCGCAGGAGTATGGTCCCTATCCACCAGACGACCCCAGGCATATCGCCATCTGGCGCCATCCGTCCGGACGACCCTGCTTTTTCCTGGGCAAGATGCGCGCCTGCGAGCACTGCACCTGCATGCAGGCTGTGACGCTAGACGATGTGTGGCAGGCGGTACAACGCCTGATCCCCAGCACACAGAGCCGGGAGGTTGCGCCATGAAGCAAGTGTTGCGTATGCTGATCCTCCTGCTGGTGCGCCTGGCTGGTTTGCCGGGAGCGCGCGCGGCGGCCCGGCAGGCGCGTGCTCCCCTGACAGGTGGACCACGTATCCTGCTGGTGCGCCCCGATCATCTTGGAGACCTTGTCCTGACAACCCCTGTGCTGCATGCATTGAAAGCCCAGATGCCGGATGCGCACGTGGCGATGATGGTCGGTCCATGGTCGAGCGAGGTAGTCGCGCGCCACCCGGCTATTGATCGTCTGCTCACCTGCCCCTTCCCAGGTTTTCGACGCGGCAAGCAGGGCCTGATCGCTCCCTATATCCTGCTTGTGAGCATTGCGCAACAGTTGCGACGCGGCAAGTATGATCTAGCCATCAACCTGCGACCTGATTTCTGGTGGGGAGCCGCTTTGCTCTACCTGGCGCGCATCCCCCGGCGTGTGGGCTATGCCATCGAGCCGGGTACCCCATTTCTCACCCACGCGCTGCTATTCCCGGCGCCTGAGCATGCCACGCGCTCCGCTCTGCGCCTCACCAGCGCGGGTCTGGTGACGGTTGGCGCTCCACCCTTAGAGGAGCCATACACCCCGGAACGCTATCCACTCCAGTTCGTGCCCACCCCGGAGGAACAACGCTGGGTTGCTGAACGCCTGGCGGGGGCGAGTATCGGCGCGGAGACGCCTGTGGTGGTGATTCATCCGGGCAGCGGGGCCGCCGTCAAATTGTGGCGACCGGAGGCGTGGTCCGAGTGTGCTGACGCGCTGGCGACCTCATCCACGATGCGCATCGTACTGACAGGCGGCAAGGGAGAGCAGGTGCTGTTGGAGGAGATTGCTGGGGGAATGACTGCGGAGGCGTTGCTAGTGACGGATGCTACTGTGGGGCAACTGGCGGCACTCTTGCAGCGTGCCCGGCTGGTGCTCGGTGTCGATAGCGGACCGTTGCACCTGGCGGTGGCCCAGACCACGCCAACGGTCGAGATCTTTGGGCCGAGCGATCCGCGTATCTTCGGCCCCTGGGGTGCGGCCGAGCGGCATATCGTTGTGCAGGCCAGGCACCGTTGTCCAACATGCCCGGCTATCCCCTGCAACCGGCTCGATATCCCGGCGGCAGAAGTGGCGGCGCACCCGTGCGTGCGTCTTGTCGCGGCGCAGGAGGTACTGGAGGCGGCAGGAAGGCTGGGGAGCGCGCGCCATGTTGTACAATAGAAAAGAAAATATATATATAGAGAAAACACATGCCATTGACACTGAATGTAGATGATTACGGCTATCCTCTGCCCCCGGACTCGCGAAGGAAGCTGCGTGCGCTGGGGATACGGACCAGCAAGAGCTTCCTGCGTACCTGTATCTCCCTGTTGATGAGTGTGATTGGCGGCTTCCTCCGGTTGGGACGAAAGGGGAGGTGCTCTGCACCCTTGAGGCCGCCGACGTTTCAGCCCCGGCGTATCCTGGTGATACGGCTGGACCTGATCGGCGATCTTGTGCTCTCGCTTACGGCGGTACGGGCGCTGAAGCGCACCTATCCAGAGGCGGAGATAGACCTGCTGGCTATGCCCGCCAGCGCCAGGATCATTGCCCCAGAGCAGGACCCCGACATCGCGCAGTTGCTCACCTATGATCCCAACGTCTGGCGGCGACCAAAGGCCCTGGTCCAGCTTAAAAACTGGCGTGAGGCAATACGTGTTTACCGGCTCCTGCGCAGGCGACGCTACGACCTGGCGCTGTCTGTCTTCGGCAATTGGGCCGCGATCATCGCCGTCTTGAGCGGCGCGCAACGGCGCGTGGGCTTTGGGCATGAGAGCTATCCGGGCTTCATGACCGACAGTGTCTCTGGCTACCACTGGGCACCCGGCGATCATAAGCACGAGGTAGACTATTGCCTGAAGCTGGCGCGGGCGGCAGGTGCGACGACAGGGCCAGAGGCGCGCATTCCGCACCTGTACATCGATCCCCGCGCGCGCCAGGCGGTTGAGCAGTTGTTATCCCAGGAGGGGGTGCGCGACGATAGGCCAGTGATTGCCTGCCATGTCAGCTCAAACAACGGGCAATCCAAGCGCTGGCCCGCTCCGTATTGGGCGACCTTGATTGATCGCATGACACGTGATGTGCAGGCTCACGTGGTGCTGACGGGCGCGCCGGATGATCTGCCACTGATCGCGGATATCACGCGGCGCCTGACAGGACCAGCCATCAACCTGGCGGGCAAGACGAGCCTGGGTCAGCTTGCCGCGCTGTTGCAGAGAGCGGACTTGCTCATCAGCGGTGACAGCGGACCAATGCACATCGCGGCGGCGGTGGGAACGCCTCTTATTGCCATCCACGGTCCCACCGATCCCGCCCAGAGCGGCCCCGTCAGTCCCAGCGCGACCGTGCTGCGTAGCGATATATGGTGTAGCCCATGCTATAATGCGAAGGCCCCGGCCGACTGTCGTTTCTATACGACACAGTGTATGAAGAACGTCACTCCCAGTCAGGTATTTGAGGTGGTACAGGAGAAATTGCGGGAGCGCCTGCGCGTATCGGCAGGCCAGGAGATTTGCGAGTGATGACATTAGTGCAAAGCGCGACAGATCCGGCGTTGCTGGCAGCGATGGATGCCAGTTCCGCCGAAGAGATGGCCTGCCTGGCGCGTAGTCTGCCGGGCGCGGAGATACACGGAGACGCGGAGGTGCAGTGGTTTTTTACAGGGCCGGAGCGTTTCAACGGTGTGCTGCGCTTCTCCCTGGCAAACGAGGACGCGCCCTATGTAGAGGCGCGCATCGCGCAAGTGCTCGACTACTTTAGAGCGCGCGAGGTAGGTATTGGCTGGCCGGTTGGCCCTACCACAAGACCCGCTGCCCTGCCAGCATATCTGGAGACGCATGGTCTGGTGCGCGAGAGCGACCATATTGGGATGGTGGCGGATCTCTTTACTTTGAACGAAGAGCAGCCGCCAGTCGTGGGGCTGGCCATCAAAGAGGTGCTGGACCAGGAGACATTGCAGGCCTGGCGACCGGTGACCCTGCGTGGGTTTGAGACCACCGCTGAACATGCGCAGATGTATTACGAAGGCTATCGCACGCTTGGTTTCGGGGGCGAACTGCCCTGGCATCACTACCTGGGATACCTCGACGGAGAGCCTGTCGCGAGCGGCTCTCTGCTCCTTCATGCGGGGGTCGCAGGCATCTATGGTATCACGACGGTTCCGGAGGCGCGCAGGCGCGGCATCGGCAC
>JBDTHH010000777.1:0-3843 GCA_039937055.1 Ktedonobacteraceae bacterium
TGGCAAGCGGAGACGCTGTGTGGGCTGCTTCGCGGGCTTGTAAACCGCGCCCCTACCCCTGTCGCCCATACGTGCAATGAAGATCTGATGAGAATCCATTACCCTGCAACATAATCGCCCATTTTCGCATTCTGGGGTATAGACGCGCGCGACGAAATAGACGGAAAGGAAGATATGCGACAAGACGACTCCGACCTGGTGACGCTGCTGGCCAGTGACCTGGATCGGCACTTCGCGCAACTGCTGTTGCGATATCAACACCGTTTGTATGCCTTTGTGGCGCGGCAGGCGGGCAGCAGTCAGGAGGCCGAAGATATTGTGCAGGAAGCGTTCATGCAGGCGTACTTCGCGCTGGCCAGGTACGGTCCTCAGCAGGTACGCGAACTGGTTCTGCGTCCCTGGCTCTTTAAGATCGCGCTGAACATCTTTTACGGGCGTATGCGTAAAGTCAGGCTCCCGTGTGTCTCACTCGATCTCTCGCAGGATGGCTCACACCTCGCCATAGAGGATGACGCGGCGAGTCAGCCTGAGGTGATCGCGGAGGGACGCGAGGCGCAGCGCGAACTGGAGGCGCTGGTGTCTACACTGCCAGAGCAGTATCGCGCTGTCGTGAACCTCTACTATTTCGAGGGTCTCAGCTACCAGGAGATCGCTGATCTGCTCACTATGCCTATGGGTTCGGTAAAGTCCCATCTCTATCGAGGTATCCGGCGTCTGCGCGCCTTGCTTGTCACGCAGCAACAGGAGAGGAGGTAAACCATGCAGTATGATCACAACGAACAACATGGAGAGCACAACAACGAGCAACCCGCTAGCATGGAGGCGCCATCTTCTCTACTGCCAACAGTGCTGCAACGTCTTGGTCTGGATGGGTCGTGGGTTCAACCGGACCAGATTGCAGATCTCGTGGCTGAGCTTGAGCACGACGAATGGTACGTGCGTGTGCAGGCAGTGCGCCAGTTAGGCATGCTGGGTATGGATGCCCCGCTGGAGCTGCTCACGAGAGCGCTGGACGATCCGCATGTCTCGGTGCGGGCCGCGGCGGTTCAGGCAGCAAGGATGCTGGGCGACCGTGCTCCGGTGAGCCGGCTGGCACAGGCCTTGCATGATAGCGAATGGCAGGTGCGCGAGATGGCTGCCCTGGCGCTGGGAACACTGGGCGAACGTACTCCGGTAGCCGCTTTACTGGAGGCTTTGAATGACCCCGATGCTACTGTGCGCGCGGCTGCCCGCTCCGCGCTACGTCAAGCACACCCTGAACTGCTACCTCAGAGTAGCGCTCTCGCGGAAACAACGCCGACTACTGGACGCACCAGGCTGGCGGCCTTTATGGCTAAGGACTGGCGTCTGTTTCCTCGTGTTAGCAAGGATGAATACAGGCAAGAAAATCATACTAGGGAAGGAAAAGTTATGCAAGACACTGATAATTATGGGCAATTGGAACCCCTGACGACTCGCTCACATGGCAGAATCAATGGTTCCACCCCCACTGGCCCCCGGCGTCCGCGCAGTCGTGTGTGGCGCACCGTGGCGGTGAGCCTGGCCATTGTAGTGGTGTTGATCAATGTCGTGGCCTGGTTGCTACTCTCTCATGTGTTGCAGCGTGGGACTCAGACCGCCAGTGGCAAGCTCACGCCTACTGCTTCGATCGTGGCGACGGCAACGCCTACAGCGACACCAGCTTCCGCGAATGGGCGGCTGGGCAAGACGCTCTATACCTATCAGCCAGATAAGACGGATATCTTTGATATGACCTCCGTCGGCTGGTCCCCCGATGGCAAACGCATTGCGGTCAGCGGCGACACTGTGAAAACCTTTGATGCGCTGACAGGTCGGCATGTTATCTCCTATGCGCAAGGGAGTATTGGTGGCTGGACTGCCTGGTCGCCTGATGGAACGCGCCTTGCCATATCTAGCACTGACGTGAAGGTTGTAGATATCCGGACAGGACGGGTGCTGGTGACCTATACGCCGCCTGTGGTCCACTCAGGGGCAAGCATTGCCATACCAGGGGGCAATCCTAAAGCCAGTTTCAGCATGGGCGATATGGTCCTTGCCTCGGCATGGTCACCGGATGGCAAGATGATCGCCTCAGCGGTTAATGGCAATGGGGTGGGCTACGATGTGCAGGTCTGGAACGTCTCTACCGGGCAGCGCGTTCGAACACTCCAGGTTGCGCCAAATGCTGGCTCTAACGACACCATCAATACGGTCGCCTGGTCGGCTGACGGCAAGTATATTGCGGCATCGGGTGATACTATAGGCGTGCATGTCTGGTCTGCTGCGACAGGCCACAAAGTTTCAACCTTTCAGGGCACCGGTATAACCTGGTCGCCAAATAGCAAGATGATCGCCTCGTTTGGCAACGGTAATATGATACAGGTCCGGGACGTGACAACCGGGCATGTGTTGTATAGTTTCCAGGGGCCGCAGTCCGATTCCTACTATGGAGAAGCGCTGGCCTGGTCGCCGAATGGCAAGTATATTGCGGTAGGCAAGCACGATGTGCGCATCTTCAACGCCACAAATGGCAAACTCATCTATACCTACACCGCGCATGGGAATACCCAGGACATAGCTATACCCTCGCTATCCTGGTCGCCCGATAGCACTAAGATCGCCTCATTGGGTACTTCAACGAAGAGTGGCCTGATTGAAACTGGCAGGGGCGCCTCCGGATCTGTTCTTGTTGGGTTTTTCTATTCAGTAAAGGTCTGGATTGCGGCCTAAGACCGCTTCCCTTCAGATGTGAAGCAGGAGGAGACGAAGATTCGCCTCCTCCTGCCTGCTTTCATTTATCCTGCGAGCATTACCCCCGTCCTGCAACAGGGAGTTGTTCCACGGTCGGGATCACCTCGTTTGCCAGTATGTCGAAGGCCTCCAGTTCAGCAACATTGGGTATGCCGAAGATAACCTGGTCGACTCCTACTCCACTGGCGCGATCTCCTCCCCCTTCTTTCCGTTTTTTGTTGCTTGTGACAGAATGAGGACCTATGAGCGCTAACACCCACACCTATAAAATGGAGTGGGACCTGAGCGATTGGTAGGGATGGTATGTAGACAGTAGAACCCAACACAAAAGAGGAGGCTGTTGACCTATGTTTATCTTCTATTCTATTCATTATCCGCAACCCGAAAAGGAAGATCTGTTGGTTCAGAGCATGCACGAATTTGGCGAACTGATGAAGAAGCAGCCAGGGATTATTTTCCAGGCTCCTTATCCTTTTAAAGATCCTGAGAAAGGAACGCTCATAGGCATCTCCATATGGGAATCTCAGGAAGCTTTTCAGGCAGCGCTCCCCACGTTGCAGGACGCCCGGCAAGGTAGCCCTTCTCAAGAGTGGGAAGTCAAACCAACTGAGGTCTATCTGCTCAATTCTACGGCCTGAGCAGATACCTTTGCAAGTTTTTTGCTCACCTTTGTCAAGCCTCATTACGGCGAGGTGTCATACATGAAGACCTATTCGTGTCAAGGGTCGTGCAGTAGACGGGGCCACCCCGCCTGCTGCACGACGAGCAAGCATAACCCTACGGCACAGCCTCTGGCTGCATCTGTTCTGCATCACTGCTAGCCTTTTGTAGCTTGAAGGCTCGCACAAGGATGAGCAATCCGGGACTCATGATCAGCCCTACTGTGACCAGCGCGACTCGCAGTGAGAACCACTCGCCGATCATACCAACGAATGGGCCGCCGGCGATCTGCCCGATGGGATCGACCATGCCATCGAACGAGAAGACCGTTGCGCGCTGCCGGGAGTCGGTATACTGGGTGAGCCAGGCGCTGTGCAGCGGCACGCGCATGGTGCGGATGATGCGAACGCACCAGTAGGTACACAATGCTAC
>JBDTHH010000778.1:0-3439 GCA_039937055.1 Ktedonobacteraceae bacterium
GAGGCATTCTATGACTTCAATGTCATCCGCCAACGTGTCAAGAAGTTCGCCGATATCGCCCCGCAATTCGCGGCCGGAGCGCGCCGGCGCGAGCAGGTCGCGGAGGCATATGAGCGCGAAGGGCGCCTGGTAGGTGCCCGCGAGTCCTATTTTATTGCCTCACTACTGTGGGGAGCTGCCCAATGGCCAATCTTCGAGAACACGCGAGATGCCATCTTTTTCAATGAGCGCAAGGTTGAATGCTACAAAAAGTTCATTGCCTACGCGCCCCACCGCATTGAACGCGTGGAGATCCCCTTCGGCGACCGCTCGCTCCCGGCATATTTCCACCTCCCACTCGATTGGAACAGCGAGCAGGCGGAGAAGGTGCCGTGCGTCATCTCTATCGGCGGCATGGACAGCACAAAAGAGATCCTGCACTCTATGTACGGCGATAAGTTCCTGGGGCGTGGGATGGCGAGCCTGGCCATCGATGGGCCAGGACAGGGCGAGTGCTGTGTGCGCAACATCCATGTGACGGCCGATAACTATAAGGAACTAGGCCGCGTGGCCATCGACTGGCTGCGACAGCGGCCGGAGATCGACGGTGACCGGCTGGGGGTTTTTGGGCTGAGCTTCGGTTCGTACTTTGCCACGCAGGTTGCTATGATCGATGACCGGCTGCAGGG
Source organism: Ktedonobacteraceae bacterium (assembly GCA_039937055.1). GTDB lineage: Bacteria > Chloroflexota > Ktedonobacteria > Ktedonobacterales > Ktedonobacteraceae > JALYTT01. Next base: position 669 of record JBDTHH010000778.1, read on the forward strand.
ATGCGCCGTGGCACTGGTCTGTCACGAACCAGGCGCATACACCATCTTTAATATGGCCTCGCCGACGTTCAAGTTACGCTTTATGTATATGGCGGGCTACGAGGATGAGGAGGAGTTTGACCGTTTCGCCGAGGGGTTGCGCCTTGATGGGACGGCCGTAAAGTGTCCCTACCTGGTGCTGGCGGGCGAAGACGACGAACTCAGCCCCATCGAGCATACGTACCACCTGTTCGACGAGATCCCGACGCCTAAAAAGCTGGTCGTCTACCAGGGAGAACGGCATGGCATCGGTGGCGGTCCAGCCGCCGCCCTTGGCCCTCAGTGGCTCAACACCATCACCGACTGGTTCTATGATCGCTTTACCCAGAAACCTATGCAAAGTGAGCGTACACTGGTTGATCTCACAGGGCAGCAACATACCACTCAGGTGTAACAAACAGGCTGCCGGTTCAACGAGGCTGAATATTTATCGCAGGGATGTGCTTATCACGTACATCTGCAACATTCATCGTCGGGACACGATTGATCGCGTCCGCCTGAACATTGAAAGGAGTCTTCCCCTATGAGAGCTGTGTTGTGTAAAGAATTTGGGCCACCAGAGAGCCTGGTCCTTGAAGAGGTGGAGCCGCTCAAGCCGGGCAAGGGCCAGGTTGTGATCGGCATAAGGGCCTGTGGGCTGAACTTTCCCGATGCCCTCATGATTCAGGGCAAGTACCAATTCAAACCACCGATGCCCTTCTCTCCAGGGAGCGAGGTCTCCGGTATCATTAAGGAGGTAGGCGAAGGCGTCACGTCTGTAAAGCGGGGCGACCGCGTGATCGCGGTGACAGGCTCGGGAGGGTTCGCCGATGAGATCATCGCTGCAGAAGCGAAACTCATCAGCATGCCTACCGGCGTCAATTTTGCCACCGCCGCGGCCTTTACCATGGCATATGGAACGTCCTACCACGCCTTAAAAGATCGCGCGCACCTGGCATCTGGCAACTCTCTGCTGGTGCTCGGAGCGGCGGGCGGCGTGGGCCTGGCAGCGGTCGAGATCGGCAAGTTTCTGGGTGCGCGCGTGATCGCGGCAGCATCGACATATGAAAAGCTCGCTATCTGCAAGCAGTATGGTGCCGACGAGGTCATCAACTACACAACAGAGGATCTGAAGGAGCGCGTGAAGTCGCTCACTAAAGGGCAGGGGGTTGATGTGACCTTTGATCCCGTAGGCGGCAACTATGCTGAGGCGGCCTTGCGCAGCACCGGCTGGAAGGGCCGCTACCTGGTCATTGGTTTCGCCTCAGGTGAGATACCGCGCATCCCACTGAATCTGACCCTGCTCAAAGGCAGTTCCATCGTCGGCGTCTTCTGGGGAGCTTTCACGGAACGCGAGCCACAACGCCACCAGCAGAACCTCCAGGAACTGCTGACGCTGCTGGCCGAGGGCAAACTCAAACCGCATATTTCAGCAACCTATCCACTTGAACAGGCAACAACGGCGCTCGACGACATGATGCAGCGCAAGGTGCAGGGCAAGGCGGTCGTACTGATGCAACGAGACTAAGGACTATCACACAGAAACGCTTTCACAAGAGAGCAACAATTCTCGTTTGCTCTCTTGTAAGGCCAGGAAGGAGCAGGCAGTGACAAAGCTATATATCGCGCTTGAAGAGGCCCTGGCGGTAGTCCGCCAGCACAATGGCGAATGGGTAGCAGATCTACAACTGGTAGGCGACCAACCGCAGTGCGTGGCAGCGGACCCGCTGCGCCCGGAGCAGGTCTACTGTGGCACCCTCGAACAGGGATTATGGCATAGCAACGATGGAGGCCAGACATGGCAGCCTGCCGGCGCGGGTATCACGCACAAGCAGGTCACGGCAGTGGCTGTCAGCGCGACGGAACGCGTGGGGGGCTACGGCGTGCTCTACGCCGGCACGGAGCCAGGCGCGCTCTTCCGCTCAGAGGACGGAGGCCAGACCTGGCAAGAGCTGACGGCGCTGCGCCAACTACCTTCCGCGCCGACCTGGAGTTTCCCCCCGCGTCCCCACACGAACCATGTCCGCTGGATTACGCCTGACCCGCTGGTGGCCGGCCGCGTCTTCGCCGCTATCGAAGCGGGCGCCCTGGTGCGCAGCCTGGACGGCGGTCAGACGTGGGAAGATCGCAAACCCGGTGGGCCATACGATACGCACACGCTCATCATGCACCGCCTGGCACCGAATCGCCTGTATTCGGCCGCCGGCGATGGATTCATGCATCCAGGGAACGGGTTCGTCGCCAGCGACGATGGCGGCGACACATGGTATCGACCAGATGTGGGCTTAGGGGATCATTACCTCTGGGGCGCCGCTGCCGATGCAGCCGACCCCACAACGATCATCGTCTCGGCCGCTCATGGCCCCCAGGAGGCACATAATCCGCGCCAGGCAGAATCCGCCATCTATCGCCGCTCCGGTGACAGTCCATGGCAACAGGTATACGCTGGACTCCCCGAAACGCGCGGCATGCTGGCCTCGGTGCTGGCAGCAAACGAGGCCGAACCTGGCGTGTTCTACGCCGCAAACAACAAGGGCATCTTCCGCTCGCCGGATGCCGGCTCTCGCTGGGAGGCGCTGCCTATTCGCTGGCCTGAGAAGAGGACGCCCGGTGGTCGCGCGCACGCGCTTGTGGTGATGCCAGAATAAGGCCAGTACTAGTACTACAGCGACACTTAAGAAGCTCAAGCAGAGGAAAGAAGAGGAATCTCCGGCTGCTGTAAGATCTGGAGCATGGATTGCCACCGTCCTTCT
>JBDTHH010000779.1:0-5026 GCA_039937055.1 Ktedonobacteraceae bacterium
TGCTCAAGCTCAAAGGCAAGCCACTGAACGTTGCCAAGGCCGACCTGGAGAAGATTGTCAAGAACGAAGAGATCCGCACCATCATCAATGTGCTGGGGACGGGCACGCGCGACGCCTTTGATATCAGCCGCCTGCGCTTCCACCGCGTGATTATCGCCACCGATGCCGATGTCGATGGGCTGCATATTCAATGCCTGCTGCTGACGCTGTTCCACCAGGAATTCAGCGAACTGATCGAGCACGGACATATCTATATCGCCTGCCCCCCGCTCTACTCCGTCAAGTACAAAGGGAAGGTCACCTGGCTGCTGGACGACGAGGCGCGCCAGCAATTTCTGCGCACGCATCCCGACGCTCAGGGCCTGGAGTTCAAACGCTTCAAAGGTCTGGGCGAGATGAACCCCAAAGAGTTGCGCGATACCACGCTCGCTCCCGCCCACCGCACGCTCAAGCGCGTGACCATGGAGGATGCCGTACTGGCGGCACAATTGGTGATGGAGTTGATGGAAGATCGCAACGCGGAGGCCCGGCGCACGTTCCTGGCCGAGCATGCCCGCAAGATCAAAGAACTTGATGTATAGAGGATAAACGAGCATGGCCCGTAGTATTGTAGAGAACACAGCAGAGACCGGGAATATCCGCGAAGAGGATTTCTCGGTAATTATGGCGCAGGCCTTCGCCACCTATGGCCTCTCGGTCGTGACCGACCGCGCGCTGCCCGATGCCCGCGATGGCTTGAAGCCAGTCCACCGACGTATTCTCGCGGGCATGCGCGAGGCGCGTTATCTCTCCAGTCGCCCCACCGTCAAGAGCGCCGAAGTGGTGGGCCTGATCCTGGGAAACTATCACCCCCACGGCGATGTATCGGTGTACGAGGCCGCCGTAAGGATGGCCCAGCCGTTCACCATGCGCTACCCCTTGATCGAGGGTCAGGGCAACATGGGCAGCGAAGACGGCGACGCGCCTGCCGCCTATCGCTATACCGAGATGCGTCTCTCGCCGTTCGTCGAGGCCCTGATGGCAGACATGGAGTGCGATACGGTGCCGCTGCACCCTACCTACAAGCAGGACCCCAGAGTCGTCGAGCCAGATTACCTGCCGGGCCGCATCCCTCCCATCGTCAATCCCTCCAGCGGCATCGCCGTCGGTCTCTCAACAAACATCCCGCCGCACAACCTGACCGAGGTACTGCGCGCCTGTATCGCGCTGCTCGATCAGCCCAATATGAGCCTTGAGCAACTGATGACCTATATCCAGGGACCCGATTTCCCCCAGGGTGGGCGCATCATGGGCATGGATGGCATCAAGGACTACTTCACCACCGGCAAGGGCAAGATCTTCGTGCGCGCCGAGGCACGCGTGGAGGAGACCCCGCGCAGTCGCTCGCTGGTGATTGTGCAGATCCCCCCCATCGGTCGCGATAAGGTGAAGGTCTCCATTGCCGAGGCCATCAATGCTGGCAAGCTGGAAGGGCTGATGCCGGACCTGCGCGATGAGAGCGATACCGAGAAGGGCACACGCATCGTGCTGGACCTGCGCAAGGATGCGGACCCGGCCCAGGTGCTCTCGAAGCTGTATAGCGAGACGGATTTGCAGGTCTCGCTCTCGTTCCAGGTGGTCTATCTCTTTGGCGAGCCGATGCAGGCTGCGCGCCAGCCAAAGCAGGTGGGCCTGCTCGAACTGCTCACCTACTGGAACGCGCACCAGGTCGATGTGCTGACCCGCAGGGCCCAGTTCCACCTGCGCAAGGCGCAGGAACGCTTGCACATCGTCGAGGGCCTGATGGTTGGCGCGGCGCATGCCGATAAGATCGTCAGGATCTTCCAGCAGGCCGAGGACCGCGCCGAGGCACGCAAACAGATCGAAACGACCTACAAGCTCACGCCAGTGCAGTCGGATGTCATCGCCTCGATGACGCTGGCACAGGTGACACGCCTGGATGCCAACAAGTATACCAAGGAGAAAGAGGACCTCCTGGTGCGGATTAGCGAGCTGGAGAACCTGCTGGCTGATCGCAAAGCGCTGATCACGCAGCTCAAGAAGGAGATGCAGCAACTCATCAAGCAATTTGGCGACGAGCGGCGCACCACGATCGACGTGGCGGGCCAGGCCAACCAACCGGTCAAAGAGGTGGCCAGTCTGCACGAGCGCGTGCCGGTGGCGATCGCGCTGACACGCGCCGGCGCGCTGAAGGTGCTGCCGCCGGAGACGTATAGTCCGAAAGTGAAAGACGGCGCCCGGCAGACCTATGCCCCTGTGCGCGGCGATGAGCAGTTGCGCCAGGTGGTCGCCGCGACTACGCAGGACTTCGTGCTCTGCGTCTGCGCGTCGGGCCGCGTCTTCCAGGTGCTGGCGCATCGCATCCCCACGGGAACGCGTTCGGCGAAGGGCGAGCCTGCCGGCAAGTTGCTCGAACTGCTGCCAGGCGAAGAGGTGGTGAGCATCCACCCGCTGGAGTCGCACGACGAGGACCGCTATCTGGTGATCTTTAGTAAGCTGGGGAAGGTGAAGAAGTCACCGTTGAGCGAGTACAAGACCGTGGATGTTGACGGCTTCCAGGATATGAAGCTGGCCGATGGTGATAGTGTCGTGGCGACGCTTATCTCGCGTGGGCAGGGCGAGTACTTTGTCACCTCGGATAACGCGCAGACCCTGCGTTTCAGCGATGAAGTCGTGCGCGCTCAGGGTCGTGGTGGCCAGGGGATGGCGGCCATGGCGCTGGCTCCTCATGCCAGAGTCGTCAGCGCCTCCTACCTGGATGGCGAGAGCCAGGTGGAGAGCGCCGATTTCTTGAGCCTGCTCGTGGTGACCGGGAGCGGCTACCTGAAGAAAGTTCCCCTGGGCCAGTATCCCCAGAAGGGCCGGGCCACAGGTGGCGTGGTCACAACCGAGCTGCTTGAGAAGGAGCGCGTTCTGCTGACGATGATTATCAACGAGCAGGACCAGCTTCTGCTAATCTGGAAAGGTGCGGACAGCGGCGAGCAGGCCACAGTTGTGAAGGCGGCTGAACTGAAGACGTTCCTGCGCGCGAAGCGCGGTGTGAGTGTTGTAGAGGGCCAGGTGCTGGGCGTGCTAGGACTCTAACGTCATAAGTCCACATTGACTTGACGAGAAGCTCGCAAAAGAGTACACTACAATAGTTATGATTGTGCAAGGCATGGAGCAGGCTGCTAGCATACCCTGTTCCCCGGTAAAGACGCTAAAGAGTTCTGAGCAATCCTCTATAGAATACTCTCTTCCTGCACACACGTTCTACTTGATATCAGCTAGCAGCGTTGCTCCCGTATCCTACGGTCTGCTCCTGGTACTTCCTGCTAGCATAGGGCCTTCAGGAATCTTACCGCGCCCGCAAGGAGCGCATTGACCGAAAGGATTTTCATGCCATCTTTTGATGACTTTCAATTACAGGCCGCGACACGCGCGGTACTGACAACTATGGAGATTACACAGCCCACGCCTATTCAGCTTGGGGCAATTCCGGTGCTGCTCGCCGGCAAGGATCTGGTGGGGCAATCGGCAACTGGATCAGGCAAGACGCTCGCCTATGGCATCCCCCTGGTAGAGCGCTTAGCCAAAGACAAACGCACCGTGCAGGCTCTGGTCCTGGTGCCAACACGCGAGCTGGCCATCCAGGTACACGCGGTGTTGGGCAAGCTGGCAAGCAGCCGGCGGCTTTCGATGGCGCTGCTGGTGGGAGGACGGCCCTATGGCAGCCAGATCTCAGCGCTGCGCTACGGCGCGCAGATCGTCATAGGCACACCCGGACGCGTGAAGGATCACCTTGATCGCGGCACGTTAGTGCTGAACCAGCTACGCATGTGTGTACTTGACGAGGCAGACCAGATGCTGGACAGTGGTTTCGCGCCCGTCGTTGAAGAGATACTCACGACCACGCCTGACACGCGCCAAATGGCCTTCTTTTCAGCGACTATGCCCGAATGGGTTGAGAAGCTCCAGAAAAAATTCCTCAAAAATCCCGTCACCATAGCCATTGCACCGGCCTCGGATATCGAAAACACCATTGAACAGATTGCGTATCAGGTGCCGCACGATCAGAAGATAGCGGCGCTGTGTACGCTCTTGCATTCCACGCAGGGAGAGAGCAGCCTCATCTTCGGCAGGACCAAACACGGTGTCGAGAAGCTGGGCAAACAGCTCAATAAGCTCGGATTTACGGTAGGTACATTACACGGCAATAAGAGCCAGCGCGCCCGTGAAGAGGTATTGACTGCGTTCCGTCGCGGTCACGTGCAGACGCTGCTGGCTACAAATATAGCCGCTCGTGGGCTGGACATCACGGGGATCTACCAGGTCATCAATTATGAGCTTCCCGAATCGAGCGAACTGTTCACGCACCGGAACGGCCGTACGGGCAGAATGGGACGGCAAGGCAAAGCGATCACACTGCTGGCCCCATCCGATGTCCCCACCTGGCGGCGTATGACGCGCGGTTTAGGGAAACCCATCGCCTTGCAGCGGCTCGCTCTTAACGAGGAGGCCAGCGAGGCCCAACTGCTGGCCCGTGTAGAAGCAGCAAAAACGCAGGAACACGAGCAGGACAGCGAGCCGCAGCCGGAACGTGATCGCGAACAGGCCGCGCCACGCCAGGAGCGTAGCAGGCCTACACGATCACAGCAAGACAACCAGACGGCATCCGACAGAACAGGGCGCCAGAGAGAGCGTGTTCCCAATGAAACAGTAACGCGCACCCCTGCCTGGCGTCGAGAGGATGCTCCCTCGCGAGAACGCTCCTCCTTCAACAGGGAGAGAGATGGCAGGAGAGGCGCAGGAAGACCAGCCAGCATTGCAGGAACCAGGGCCAGATATAAGGCGCCTGCTTTTGAAACAACTGAGCCAGAGTACTCAGCCAGGAGAAGGCCCAGGGCAACGGCAGCGCGTCCACGACGAGGGGATGCCTCCAATCGTTTTGCTAGCCGCTAGCATTCCTGGCAGTGACCCATGATCCGCGTAGGGGCTATGGCTTGCCTCGCCCGTGTCGGCCGACACGGGCGAGGCAAGCCATAGC
>JBDTHH010000780.1:0-6111 GCA_039937055.1 Ktedonobacteraceae bacterium
AGCCGTTGAGTCCCGGCAGCGGCCCCAGGCCGGTCAGGATGGGCTGGTTGCCAACAATGGCCGGCACAAAGGGCTCCTCAATCACTGCCCGCCGCGCCGCCTGCTGCGTCTCCTTGAGCAAGATCTGCGGGATCGTCGCGGGATCATCGGCCCTATAGAAACGTCCCTTGCCCCAGAAGGCTATCTGCGCCATCGTGTTCAGTTCATCGTAGGATTGCGCGTTGGTGGCCACCGTCGAAATAGTGATATGTTCGTTCGCCATTTTGAACGCCTGCGGCTGGTAGTTATCGGTGGCATCCCCATCGCCCAGCAGGATCACGTGCTTGATCTTCGCGTCGGTATGCAGCAATACATTCTCGGCATTAATGAGGTCCGGCAGATAGCTGCCAGGATCATTGGGGTTCATGGCATCGATGGCCTTGTCTATCGCCGCGCGATCCGTGACATGCTGCATAGGAATAGCCAGCGTGCCATAGGCCGCGGAGATCCCCACCTGGTCGCGCGGCGTCAGCAGGTTGATCACGCCTTTGGCGGCCTCCTTCGAGATATTGACGCCGGTATCGTTCTCCAGACTTTCGATGATCAGTACGACGGCGATGGCCGGCGTGTCCTTGTGCTGCGGGATATCCATCTTCACCGGCAGCGTCTGCTCCAGTGGCGTGTTGGCATAGCCACCCACTCCATAGCTGTTCTCTCCCCCGCTCACCACCAGGCCTCGCCCTAGGTCGCGCACAAACGATTGCAACACCTGCATGCGTGTGGTCCCCAGTTCAACCGCCGGCACGTCCGCCAGCACAACGCTGGCGTAATTCGCCAGCCCATCGAGCGATACCGGCACATCATTGGGCGTACCCACGACCACACCAAGTCCTGTCGCGCGCAGCGCGGCCACGATATTATGGCCCTCACCCGGACTGCCCTCGATGACGAGCACACGCGGCGGACCCTGCACATTGATAAAGGCCGCCGCCTCGTTGTTGCCCGCGATGGTATCCCGCGACGGCTGCAAGGTGACGCGCAAGCTGTGGAAGCCCGGTGGGGGCGCGAGCAGCACATAGACGACCTCCTGCTGCCCGGACGCGAGTTGAAGCACCTGTTGCGACAGCAACGCGCGGTCAAGATAGAGCCGCAGCGTGACAGTCTGCGCGACCGAGGTATAGAGTTTGACATGCAGGAGAAAGCGCTCGTTGCTATGCAGTTCGGTGGGGGCCGTCAGGCCATCGATGCGCGCCTCCACCCCGTTCGAGGTGGGCAGCGACACGATATCCAGGCGGATACCCTCCTGTTGCAGCAACTGCGCCTCCTGCAAGGCATCTCCCAGGTTCTGCTGTCCATCGGTCAGCAGCACAATGCGGCGCTGGGTGTCGGCCGGCAGGATGGCCGATGCCAGGCGCAGTCCGGCCGCGAGGTCGGTATAGGTGGTATCGGGTGTTGACTGAAAGTGCTGGAAGTCGATCTGCGAGCGGACAGACTGTTCGACCAGCGCGTTGCGGCCTAACGCGACGATGCCCACCTGGTCATCTGGCCGCTTATGTCGTAGAGCGCCATTAATCCACTGCTCAATGAAGGTCCGCTGCGGCCCCGTGCTGTCAGAGATATCCCCCACAAACACGACGGTCTGCCGCGCTACGGGCTGCGACCAGATGGCCCCGGCCAGCGCGCAGATGATGAGCGCGAACAGGGCCAGGCGACAGCCGAGGATCAGGCGCCTCTGCCCTTTGGGGAAGGGCAGGGACATGCGCCGCCAGGTGAGAAACACTACCACGCTGACAGGCAGGAGCAATAAGAGCAACAGCGGCTGTTCAAAGCTTAGCACGCCGGCCTCCTTTCAATTGGGGCCGCGCGCCTTTGCGCCTCGCTCGCCTGGCAGCCCTGGACACTTGCTTGACGACTCCCTGGTAACACATCTCAACCTCGCTGCGCAGGGTAGCAAACGCGCCCGTCGGCCTGGCCGGCTGCCCGCGTAGGCCTGCGCGCGTGGTCGCCAGACGTTGCGCGCTGGACGTGCCCTGCGCCTGATAGCCGCGGATGAAGAGCCACCACTCGGCGCATAACACCAGCAGCAGGAAGGCCGCGATCCACGGCCATACCTCGCGCAGCACACGTGGCACACCGGCGCTACCGGCGGTAAAGTCAGCGCTGTGGGCAACCGGCAGTTGCGCGCTGGGCGCTAGGCGCGATTGCACTGGATCAAACATGTTCACCACGAAGGCCCCATAGCGGTTCTGCCCATGCACATGCTGCGTGACCTGGTAGACGCCCGTGCGGTTAGTGTTGGCAAAGGCGGTCACCGGAAACGGCGGGGCCAGCGTGACCTGCTGCTGAGCAGGCGTGGTGATCGTGACCTGATCCGCCCCCGGCCACGTCTGCAACGTGACGGGCACGCCCGGCGCGACCTGCCCATCGCCCACCACAGGCGGCGGCAGGAACCAGTTCGCCAGGTTATACATCAGCAACGGGAAACCGGGCTGCAAGGGGAAATCGGTATCATGCAAGTCGAAGCCGAGCACAGCGATGCGCCTGTTGCCCTGCTCCCCGGCGATGAGCAGCGCTGTCTCGCTGGTGGTGATCACCGGCTGCGCCCATACCTGGGCCGTCAGCTTGTGACTGCCGCGCAGCGTATGAATGCTGCTAAGATCAACATTGCTCAGCAGGGTATCGCTGTTGTTGCCAGCACTGATATGGCTGACATTGATCGTTGGCCCCGACGTACCAAAGATATAGGTGCCCGCCGGCGGGTTCACGAAGAAGATGCCTCCGCTGGGCAGGGTGGGCGGCGCGAAGCCGTCGAAGACCGTCAGGTCAAAATTGCCCGTGTTGACATACTTCTGGGGAGTCGTCTCAAACAGATCCACGTTGGCTTGCAGGCGCAACGCCGTCTCCAGGAAACTGTTGCCCGCTGTCACCAGCAGCACGCGCCCGCGCATGGAGCCACCAACGACCGCCCAGGCCTCGTGATCAACCGTCATGGCATCCTGGGAGACGAGCCGCGCGTGCAAAATGTGCGCCGTCCCCGGCAAAGGGCTCCACTCCAGGGCGCCACTGCCGCCCGCCGCCAGGACGATCGTCTGCACGCCCACCAGCGTGCCATCCGCGTACAGCTCGACAGGGATTGAGCGCTGCTGGTGGCTGTAGTTAGCGATCTGAGCCAGCCCCACGAGGTTGCTCTGCACTGTGCGAGCAGCGAGCGCCAGCAGGGCTGCGTTGGGGACATCCGTGCCGATGCGCAGGTAGCGCACCGGGAACGGCAGCGTCAGCGTCTGATCGGGCGCCAGGATATGCCCATCGCCAACGACCAGCACCTGTGCATCCGCGTGCCCGGCCGCCAGGGATGCCGCCAGCGAGAGTGCCTGCTCAAGGTCGGCATCCTGGTTGGTTACTCTGGCCTGTTGCAGCGCCACCATGAGCTGCCCCTTATCCTGGGAAGCGGCTTTCAGCACCTGGGGCGTGCTCGCCATAGCGATGAGCGAGATGCGATCGTTGGGGCCAAGCTGATCAATGAGGTCCGCGACCTGGCTCCTGGCCGCTTCAAATCTGTTCGGCGCTACATCTGTGGCCTGCATACTGGCCGAAGCTTGCAGGATGATGATGCTGTCACCGCTGATGGGGCTGCTGGTAAAGATAGCCGGCCGCGCCAGCACAAAGACGATCACAATCGCCGCCAGCAGTTGCAATAGCAGCAGGGGCGTGATGCGCAGGCGTTGCCAGGGGCGGCTCGCTTGCAGATCCTGCAGCGCCTGGAGCCACAGCAGCGTGCTGCCCACCATGCGCTCCTGCCTCTTCGGTCGCATGAAGTAGAGCAGCAGGATGATCGGGATAATAGCTGCAAAAGCGAGCGCCGCCGGCACAAGTAGACTCATTTGACAAGCTCAATCTGGCGTAATAGTCGCTGCACTACATCGATAAGCGCCGTGTCGCTGGGGATCAAGGTATAGGTTATGGCCTGGGCGTGGGCAAAGCTGGCCAGTTCCTGTGTGAATTGGGCCAGCCGCTGGCGATAGGCATGGAGCACACCCGCCGAGGCGCTGACATCCACGCGGCTCCCGCCCTCGCTGTCGCGCAGGCTCCAGTCACCGTGCAGGTCTGGCTCGATCTCATCGGGCGCCAGCACCTGGAGCAGCGCGACCTCCTGGCGCAACTGGCGCACGGCACGCAGCCCAACCTGGTACCCACCCGGCACCAGAAAGTCCGAGATCACAATCGTCAGCCCCGGTCCCGGCGCCACGCGGCCGAGATCGTAGAGCGCGCGGTTCAGGTCGGTATTCCCGCTATGCGGCAGGCGGCCCAGAAATTCGCCTACCGTCCAGATGGCATGCGTGCCGCTGCCGGCGCGACGATAGTTTATCAAGTGGTCGGACAGCGCGCCGATAACCACGCTATCCTCGCATTTGAGCGCCACATACGCCAACGCGGCCGCCACCTGCACCGCCAGCGCGGACTTCGGCGGCGTACCCTGCTGCATCGAGTTCGAACAATCTAGCAGCACGGTCACCGTGATGTTCTCTTCGGCCTCGAAGACGCGCAGGAAGAGCCGCTCCAGGCGCGCGTAGGCCCGCCAGTCGATGCGCCGGAAATCGTCGCCGGGGGCGTAGCGCCGATAGTCGGCGAACTCCAGCGATGAGCCGGCAAGTGGCGAGCGCCGCCGGCCGGGCCGCCCGCTGGCCATGGACTTGCGCGTCACCAGCGTCAGCCTATCAAGGCGCTGCAGGATATGCGCCTCCAGCGGGAAGCGCGCCGCCAGGTTCTCGCTGCTCACTGCGCCGTCTCCTTGACAACCTCCGCGATCAGGTCTTCCGCGATAATACCCTCCGCCAGGCCATCGAAATTGAGGATAATACGATGCCGCAGCGCCGGGAAGGCCACCGCGTGCAGGTCTTCCACAGCCACATTGTAGCGGCCATCAAGCAGCGCACGCACTTTTGCCGCCATGATCATGGCCTGCAAGCCGCGTGGGCTGGCCCCGTAGCGCACAAACTGCCGCACCTTCTCCGGCGCATCCTCCTGGTCAGGATGCGTACCAAGCAGCAGGCGTACCGCCAATTCCTTGATATGTGTCGCCACCGGCACTGCGCGCGCCGTCGCCATCATGTGCAGCAGTTGCTCGCCAGCGGCTATCTGCCGGGCATGCAGCGTCTGTGTGCCCACCGTAGTATCGATGATGCGCATGAGATTGCTGGCGTCGGGGAAGCGTACCAGGATCTTGAGCAGGAAGCGGTCAAGCTGCGCCTCTGGCAGGGGGTAGGTGCCCTCCATCTCCAAGGGGTTCTGCGTCGCCAGCACGAAGAAGGGGACCGGCAGCGGGCGCGTGGCATCGCCGACGCTGACGGTGCGCTCCTGCATGCCTTCCAGCAGCGCCGACTGCGTTTTGGGCGTCGCGCGGTTGACCTCGTCGGCAAGCACGATGTTGGCGAAGATGGGACCCGGCTGAAAACTGAAGACGCGCCTGCTGCCCCGGCCCCCGCTATCATCCGCCTGCTCGCTGACAATCGTGGTGCCCACGATGTCGGCCGGCATCAGATCGGGCGTGAACTGGATGCGCGCGAATTTGAGCGTCAGCGCGTCGGCTAAAGTGCGCACAAGCAGCGTCTTGCCCAGCCCCGGCACACCCTCCAACAGCACATGCCCGCCTGACAGTAGCGCCAGCAGTAGTTCGCGTATCACCTGCTGTTGTCCAACGACGATGGAGCACAGTTCGCGCTCCAGGCGCCCGGCAACTTCCACGAACTCGCTGACATCGGCCTCGTCAGGAGCCTCCATCATTGCTGCGGGCGACTCCGCTTCGTGCCCATTGCGCGCATCGATCTCTGCGGCCGGCACACTGCTGCCTACGGCTATATTATCGCTCTGATTGGCCTGTGTCATACCTTATTTCTGCCCTTCCAAGCTGTCAAAGTAGTTGTGAACCAGGTCCTTCTGATCGGGCGGAATGGTGCTATTGTCGATGGCATCATGCGCCTGCTGATTGTACTGCGCGACGACCTGGGAATAGGGTACGGAACTGCCCGGCTGGACAACGCCATTGTTCCCACTATTGCCCTGCGAGCTGGGGCCCGCGCCCACCTGTCCCGGCACATAGACCTGCTCAGAGTGCCCTGTGTTATTCCCGTTCTG
>JBDTHH010000781.1:0-8850 GCA_039937055.1 Ktedonobacteraceae bacterium
GGGCCGGCGCGCTATCACGCGTGCAGCCACAGCCGTTGGGGGATCTTGATCGTCTGCCATGCGTCTAACGCTCTTTGAGGGGTACGAATTGCACCTCGGCCGGTCCGGTATATTCGGCTTCGGGGCGAATCAGGCGGTTGTTGCTCACCTGCTCCAGCACATGGGCCGTCCAGCCCGCAGCGCGGCTCACGGCAAAGGTGGGGGTGAACAGGTCGCCCGGCAGGCCAACGGATGAGAGGAGCACCGCCGAATAGAACTCGACGTTTGTGTAGAGGCGGCGGCCCGGCTTCAGTTCGTCCAGCAGGGCCAGCGCCCGTTGTTCAACATGGTGCGCCAGGGCAAACTGCTGCGGGTCGGCCAGGCGGGCCAGTTCGCGCAGTTCCTCCGACCGGGGATCGTAGGTCTTGTACACACGGTGACCAAAGCCCATCAGGCGGTCTCCCTTGATGATGGCATCGCGTAGCCAGGGGTCGGCGTTGTCAATTGTCCCAATCGAGCGCAGCATATCCTGCACCTTCGAGGGCGCGCCGCCATGCAGTGGCCCCTTGAGCGCGCCAACGGCCGCCACTATGGCCGAGGCGATATCCGACCCTGTGCTGGCAACCACGCGCGCGGTGAAGGTCGAGGCGTTCATCCCATGATCGGCTAGCAGCACCAGGTACGCGTTCAGGGCCTGCACATGCTCTTCTTTGGGAACCTGCCCAGTCAGCAGGTAGAGGTAGTTCGCGGCATGCCCCAGTTCGGCCCGCGACTCCAGCGGCTCCAGGCCGTTGCGATAGCGATGAAAGGCCGCCAGGAAGACGGGGAAGCTAGCAGTCAGGGCAATGGCCTGGTCAATGTCCGGCTGGCCCTTGACGGTGACCGCACCCCAGGCCGAAGCGAGTGTGCGCAGGGCATCCATCGGCTCTACGGTCGTGGGCAGGGCCCGCAACACCTGTGATACTGTGGATGGCAACGCGCGCTGGGCCGCGAGCCGCACCTTGAAGTCGCTCAACTCTGCCTGCCTGGGGAGATGCCCAAACCAGAGCAAATAAGCCACCTCTTCAAAAGAGGTAGTACGCGCCAGGTCATGGATAGAGTAGCCCCGGTAAATCAACCGGCCAGCCGTTCCCTCGACCTTGCTAAGCGCGGTGGTTGCCGCGACGATGCCTTCAAGTCCCCCACTCCTCTGTTTGTTCGCGGTGGGAGCAGCGCTCGTCTGAACACTGCCATGTGTTTCTGACGTCATCTTTGATCCGTCTCCTTGATGTAATTGGTGGACTATAGCCCCCACCTTGCCGGCGGACAAGAGGAGCCGAAGGGAGGGCCACTCCACATTTGTCAGAATTCCGATCTATCTATATTCTTACCATTACTTTCGATGAAAGTCAATGAGATTTGATATAACTGGATGATACTCGATTTAGATTGATAAAGACCCGTAAGGCGTGCTGTGCATTCAGGTATATGCATCTGCTTGACAATTGGTCCGTCCATCGCATACAACTAAGCAGGAACTGTGAGACTCGCATGTTCTTTTGTTAAGAAGGAGAGATATTTTATGGCATTTGAACTACCCCCCTTGCCGTATGGCTACGATGCATTAGAGCCATACATTGACGCTCAGACTATGCAACTGCACCATGACAAGCATCATGCTGCGTACGTCAACAATCTGAACGCGGCGGTGCAGAACAACACTCAGTTCAGCTCTGCATCGGTCGAGGATATCGTGAAGCGCATCAACGAGGTGCCGGAGAATGTGCGCACGGCTGTACGCAACAACGGTGGCGGCCACGTGAACCACAGCATGTTCTGGCAGATCATGAAGCCCAATGGCGGCGGCGAGCCGACCGGCGAGCTTGCCAGCGCGATCAGCCAGGTGTTCGGTTCATTCGACGCCTTCAAGACAGCCTTTAACGACGCGGGCACCAAGCGCTTCGGTTCCGGCTGGGCGTGGCTGGTCCTTGATAAGAGCGGCAAGCTCCAGGTGACCTCAACCGCCAACCAGGATAGCCCGTTTATGGAAGGCCTGTATCCGGTGATGGGCAACGATGTCTGGGAGCATGCCTACTACCTCAAGTACCAGAATCGCCGCCCCGAATACCTGGCCGCCTGGTGGAACGTTGTCAACTGGGACGAGGTGGCCCGCCGCTATTCACAGGGCCGCAGCGGCCAGTAATATGTTCGCGTAGGGGCGATGGCTTGCCTCGCCCGTGGAAGCCTACATAGGTGAGGCAAGCTATAGTCTTCGCAAAGATAGGTTTTTTGCAAAGCGCTTTCCACGGCATCTATCCATCCGAGAAGAAGGGGCATGAGACGTAGGGGCGCCGTCTCATGCACGTACCTCCCTCCTTTTTCCTTACCCTGCGAAAAGCCCTATCCCTACGCGAACAAGACCTTGACAGCGGGCGTGCTCGCCTGCTGGCTTCCCCTGGCAGAGGTTACGGTGATGATGGCGTAGCCACTACCTGGGTGGATCTCATTGGCAGATGGCGTCCAGGGCAGTAGCGCCTTCCCGGTGCTATCAGTGGTACCTGTGCTTTCCACGTAAGGGCCGAGCTGTGCATTCTTGGCATAGTAGGTCGCGTGCAGCGCCACACTGGCTCCAGGCTGATTGGTGGCCACATATACGTTGGTGGTCTGCTTTTTGCTGACGCTATCGGGATTGATGCGCGTAATTTGTACAGTCAATACCGGGTGAATGGGAGGCGTGGGACTCGCCTGGGTGGCCGGCGTGGTAGTTACGCCCGGACCAGGTCCGCTCGTAGGCGTTGATGACGGGGAGGTAGTATTTTGCGTATGCTGTGTACTCCCCCCTTTAGCAGGCGTGGCAGTTCCCTGGACATGCCGCGTATACACCGGGTTGCCATCTGAAGCTGTTTTTGTGCTGCTGGGCGAGAATGGGAGCGAGAGCTTGTTCAGCGAGAGCATCTGCCAACCCACACCGCCGGCTGCCAGGACGCTCACTCCCAGCAGTCCCGCCACCACAGCCCGCCTGGAGAAGTGCCGCTCGCTTCCTGGCTCGCGCTCCGATGGTACAGAGGGCACAGGCATCTCGCTGCCTGCCGGGAGCGGAGGCGGCAGAGGGAGCACAGGCGCAGGCTCTGAAAAGCGTAGCGGCTCACCGGTCACGGGTGTACGCGTCGAGGTGGAGGTGCTGTCCTGCGAGTCGTATACGAATGGTGTGGCAGTATGCGGAGTATACACATTGCCGGAGGTAATGGGAGAAAACAACGTCTTTTCATGAGGCGTGGGCGTCGGTGCGCCGCTAACCCCTGGCAGAATCGCCGTTGAGGCCGAGATAATAGACGCTGTCGGACGGCAGGCTTCGGCGAGCGTGCTGGCGAAGTCGCGCACGCTGGCGAAACGCTGCTCCGGGTCCTTGGCCAGCGCCGTCATCACGGCCTGTTCGATAACCGGGGGAATACCCGGCAGTTTCGCATGCAGCGGCGGAGGTTTGAACTGCGTATGCTGGACGGCAATCTCCAGGTCGGAGCCGACAAACGGGGGCTGGCCGCAGAGCCATTCATAGATGACAACTGCCAGCGCGTACTGGTCGCTAGCGGGACAGGGACGCCCCTGAAGCTGCTCCGGCGCCATGTAGGCTGTGGTACCGGCCCGGTCATGAAGATTGTGTTTCGGCGAACTCTGTGAGACGACCGCCAGGCCGAAATCGCTGAGCAGCACCTCGTCGTTGGCTCCCAGCAGCATGTTTTCTGGCTTGATATCGCGATGGATGACTTTGCGCTCGTGCGCGTACTGCAACGCGGCCGTCACTTGATTGACATACGAGAGGACGCGGGCAGGGGACAGGCTGCTGCCTTTGGGATGGCGCTGGCGCAGCGTTCCCTGGGGAGCATAGCTCATGACAAGGAAAGGTACCTGGTCATCCTCCATACCAAATTCCAGGACACGCACAATATGCGGGTGTTCCAGGCGGGCAATGGTGCGAGCCTCGTTCAGGAAGCTCTGCATGCTGTCATTCGCCACGCGGACATGGAGCATCTTGATGGCGGCCCTGGTCTTGAGATAGATGTGCTTGCCCAGGTAGACCTCGGCATAACCACCCCGACCGAGCAACCGCACAAGCTGGTAGTTACCGAGCTTCTGGCCTATATGATACATCATAGTGAACTCCTCAGCGTAATAAAAAGTCCCTACAACATAAACCCACCCGGTAGTGCGTTCGCCAGCAGAGTGTGCGTAAATACACATAAACATATCAGCAGCGTGTAACCTGCATCCGTGCATGCTGCATCTATTGAGACGTACTCAGGCAAAGACAGTAACATGGTAGATATTCACCTTCGTCAACCAGGGCTTCAGGGGCAAGGTCATGGCCCTGATCACTGTCGTCGTATAGATGCGCTATAGCCTCGCCTATGTTATAATAATAGGCGATGTTACTTTTTTTCTTTCCAGGTTCTGCCTATACATTGTCAGTAAAATCTATTAAAGAGAAGGCAGTTAACAGTGAGTTCTGAATATAAAGCACCTTCCCCGGAGCCCGGCGAAGAATCTCGCAAGCCAACCAGCGAACACTGGGGGGATTGGCAGACCAATGATGAAGCCGTGCAATTACCGGTTCCTCCTTCCGTAACACCAGCGAACCAGGCTGGCGCGTTCGAACCACAAGCGCAGTTTGTGCATCGCGAGCATGTCAGTGGCATGTTACCCTATCATCCATCGGAGGCCCCGCGCTTCCGACCGGCCTACGGACCCTATCCGCCGGCGGTTGCGGGCTATCCACCGCAGCCTGGAGGCTATCCAGCATACCCTGGGTACCCATATGCGCCGGGTTACCCGCCACCGGGTTATGGCTATGCCGGCTACCCTCCCTATGGCTGGCAGCCGCAGCCACCCAGGCGCGATGGCTACCTGCTAGGCATGGCAATTACCACGATGGTCGGTGCGATCATTGCCATCCTTACCGGGCTGGGCAGCATCGGACTGCTCTTGCTTGTGCTGGTGTTGCCTTCACACGGGCTATTACCGGCGAGTCAACTGTTCTCCTCGACTATAGAGTACGTCGCGTTCGGAATCATAGGTATCATTGGGGGCGGCTTCGGTTTCTATCATAGCCTGCGCTCGATGCTCCGCCTGCGCACGGCCCCCTTCGCCCTGCCGCAGTTCTGGATATTCTTGTTGCTCTATATAGTCGTTCTGGCTATCGGGCTGGCACTACAGGCCAACGGCCAGGCGGTGACCATTCCGGCCCTGACCCTCCTCTTGATCATGCTGGCGGCCATCTTCCCGGCGCTGACGCTGCTGGCGTTGGGCGTGCGGCGCCTGCGCTTCCCGAACTGGTCCACCACCTGGCGACGCTTCACGGTGGCCCTGGTCAGCGGCGGCACCCTGGGTATTGTGCTTGCGCTGCTCTTTGAGACGGTGGCGCTGCTCGTGATTGTACAAAGGCAACTCGCGGGGCTGCAAAACTGTATCAACAATCCTGATGACCCGACGTGCCAGAACCCGGCGCTCTTCGGCGCCCTGTTCATCCTGGCGGCCATCATAGCGCCGCTTGTAGAGGAGAGCGTAAAGCCGCTGGCAGTGGCCATATTCATCGGACGCGTCAACAGCGCCGCCGAGGCTTTTGTGCTGGGGCTTGGCGCCGGCATCGGTTTCAACTTAATAGAGACGGTTGGATATATCGGCATGGGGTACCAGAACTGGCTGCAAGTTGCGCTCTTGCGCACCGGGGCCGGCCTGCTGCATGGTTTCGGCTCGGCTATGGTGGCCCTTGGTTGGTATTACCTGACGCATGCCAAAAAGCAGCGCTTCCTGCTGGCTATCGGCTGCTGGCTCTACGCGGTGCTGCAACACGCCCTCTGGAACAGCACGGCGACCCTGGTATTGCTGCCCGCGCCCATCGGCCCCACGATCAATAGCTGGAGCCTCAACCTGGGCTTTGCCACGCTGCCCTTCACCGATCTGCTCAATATCATTGAAGCGCTACTCTTCCTGGCCATCTTCATCTTCGTCACGGGCAAGTTGCGGCCCAGAAAGCCCTCAATGCCCCTGGCAGGCCAGCCCGGCACCGCCGCACCGCCCTCCGGCACACCACAGGTCGCTGTGCGGGCATGATATTACAACAATTGGCCTGGGAAGGGTAGGTGCGCGAACCAGGGAACGTACAGGTTATATTGCGGACATCCCTCACCTGAGGTACAATCATGTGCAAAGAACCTATGGCGCGAACGAACAGCTTGCGGGGCGACTGCCCATAAAAATAGAGGGATAGTATGCGATCAAGACGTTACCTCAGGCTCGCGTGCATGTCACTGCTGAGCTTGAGCATGCTGCTTCTATATACCTGGTCGCCCATCGTTATACGTCCGCCAACGGCAAGCGCCCATGCCTTTGTGACCGGGTCCGATCCGGTGGATGGCTCGACAGTAAGCGTGGCGCCGGCGGTGGTGCGCATCTTCTTTAATGGAAACATTGGCCCGGCGAGCAGCGCGCAGGTCTTCGCATCCGATGACCGCATTGTAAACGCCGGGCAGAGCACTATTTCCCGCACAAACCCGCGCGAGTTGGATACACCCCTGCTTCCAGGCAACCAACTGGCGCTGGGGGGCTACATCGTACGCTGGACAGCGCTCTCCAGCGACGATGGCGATACTACCCATGGCGTGATCGGCTTCAATATCGGACATTCCAGTGTGGGACTACCAGGAGAGGTGACCCTGGGTCCGAGCACCAGTAACCTCCCGCAAGAGTTCACCCTGCTTGGCGTGCTCGCGGTGGCCTGGGACTGGCTGGTGCTGCTGGCCCTGGCGTTCTGGATCGGCATTCTGGTGACCGAGGGTTTTATGCTGGAACGCGGCGGGCGTGCCGTTGACCTGTTTAGCCAGGCTAGAAAGCAGGCGCTGCCACTCCAGTGGCTCTGCCTGTCGGCTCTGCTGATCGGCGAGTTGATCGCGCTCATCCTGCACTCGGCGCTCTTCACGCAGGGTCTGGGCGGCGGGGGCATTGATCTCACGGTAATGGGCCGGGTATTGAGTGAAACAAACTACGGCCATCTCTGGCTGCTGCGTGCCGGGCTGGTTGTGGTAGCTCTGGCGTTTCTATGGTCGACGACTCACCAGCAAGCAAGCAAGCCACCGGCAGGAGCGACACGAAGAACCAGGCCGCGTACCGGCAGCTTCAGCCAGTTGCGCCAGCAGGTGACCCAAGATCATCCTCTGACCACCGGCGCCAGCCCCAGCAAAGAGCGCAACACTCCGGGTGAGCAGGAGGCCATCGTGCCGAACACGGCGCCGCCCCTGTGGCATACGGTCGCCTGGATGATACTGGCGGCTCTTGTCCTGCTGACCTTCGCGCTGACGAGCGACGCGGCACAGTTGGCGCAGCCGCATATCAGCGCGATCGTACTCGACTGGCTGTACCTGGCGACGCAGTCGATCTGGTTGGGTGGGGTGGCATACCTGGCCTATGTCTTGCTGCGCCTGCTGCCTGTGATTGAGCCGGATCGCCATGCCGAAACGCTGGTCACCGTGACGCGCCGCCTCACACCGTTTATGCTTACGACGCTGGGCATCTTCCTGGTGAGCGGCCTCTTCCTGAGCGAGTCCAGCTTGAGCAGCGCACAGCAACTGGTCAGCGATCCCTATGGGCGCGCTATGCTGGTCAAATTTGCGCTTGTCGCGCTGATGCTCATCTTCAGCGCCTATGCTCTGATCGCGCTCTGCCCCAAGATCTTGCGCCAGGTCGCGCTGCTCCACGTCGTCGATGCTGAGATGCCCGCCAGGCGCACGCGTCAATCGGCGCTGGGGCAGACGGAACGCCGCCTGCGAAACGTGCTGGGTATCCAGGCATGGATGGGCGCGGGAGTGCTACTCTGCGTCGCATTGATGAGCTTCTTCGCGCCGCCGATCGTCTTCCCCGCCATCGACTATGCTCAGCAGCAGAATACGTCTACGCTCCCCACGACCCCGGCGACGGCTCAAGGCGCGCAGACGCAGAAGGCAGGGAACCTCGTGGTCTCGCTGCAAGTACTGCCCGCACGTGTGGATTATGCCAACACTGTGATCGTGACCATCACCGATGGCAGTGGCAATCTCGTGACAGATGCGCAGGTGCAGCTCATGATCAACATGGAGATCATGGACATGGGTACGGCGCGGCAGACCATCAAGAACGGGAACCCCGTCTACAGCGCCACCTTTGCCAAAGAGGCAACCTTCAGCATGTTCGGCACCTGGAAGATTGTAGTGCAGATCCAGCGTCCCAAGCAGGCACCCGTGCAGGCCAGCTTTGAGGTGAACCTGAATACGTAGGGACCCGATAAACCGCGTCCGCCGCAATTTATTGCGCGAATCCGTTGCAATAAGCAGATGAATATACCACACCACACGCGCAATAAATTGCGGCGGACGCGATAAATCGGGTCCCTACGCGAGGTCGGCAGCGCGTTCAGCGTAGCCGGTTGCGCTGGTGGCGATGCTTTCGATCTCGGCGGGCGTGAGTTCGCGCGCAACTCTGGCGGGTATACCTAAAACCAGCACACCGCCGGGTATGCTCTTGTGCTCGCTGACCAGCGTACATGCGCCAATGATAGTGTTCTCTCCTACGCGGGCATGCGAGAGCACCACCGCCTGCATGCCGACCAGCACATGATTGCCCAGCGTCGCACCGTGAATGATGGCCCCATGCCCGATCGTGCAGTCATCGCCGATGACGAGGGGCGCGTCGGCGTCCAGATGCAGCGTGCAGTTATCCTGGATATTAGTGCCGCGCCCAATGACGATAGGCCCCGTGTCGCCGCGCACGACAGCGTTGTACCAGATGCTGGCACCCCGGCGAATGGTGACGTTACCGATGACGAAGGCCCCCGGCGCGATAAAAACGTCCTCGTGAACGTGCCCC